>NZ_JARESX010000032.1:0-85525 GCF_046026435.1 Paraburkholderia sp. RL17-381-BIF-C
ATGCTCCTCTTACCGTTAGAATGCTTTTTTCGGGTTCGTATTGTGGGCGATGCACTCCCGCACTGCAACCAGATGAGCAGACATTAGCACGATCGTTCTATTTACTTGATACGGTATCGGCCTGCTTTTGACGGTCTTACCGCACCTGTCAACCGCATCTGTAATAACAACCGAACAAGGAACGACAATGGGCCGTTCGATTAATCTGGAAGGCAAGGTTGCGCTGATCACCGGCGCCTCGAGCGGGTTGGGAAAGCGCTTTGCTCAAGTGTTGTCGCAAGCGGGCGCCAAGGTCGTGCTGGCGAGCCGGCGAACCGAGCGTCTGAAGGAATTGCGCGCCGAGATCGAGGCGTCCGGTGGCGCGGCCCACGTCGTGTCGCTCGACGTGACCGATTATCAGAGCATCAAGTCGGCCGTCGCGCATGCGGAAACCGAGGCTGGCACGATCGACATCCTGGTGAACAATTCGGGTGTGTCCACCACGCAAAAGCTCTCCGAGGTCACGCCCGCCGACTTCGAGTACGTGTTCGATACCAACACACGCGGCGCGTTTTTCGTCGCGCAGGAAGTCGCCAAGCGCATGATCATGCGCGGCAACAGCGCGCAGAAACCGTCGTACCGGATCATCAATATCGCGTCTATGGCGGGCTTGCGCGTGTTGCCGCAGATCGGCCTGTACGCGATCAGCAAGGCGGCCGTCGTGCATATGACGAAAGCCATGGCGCTGGAGTGGGGCAAGCACGGCATCAACGTGAACGCGATCTGCCCGGGCTATATCGACACCGAGATCAACCACCATCACTGGTCGACGGAGCAAGGGCAAAAGCTCGTGTCGATGCTGCCGCGCCATCGTGTCGGCAAACCGGACGACCTGGACGGGCTCCTGCTGCTGCTGGCGGCCGACGAATCGCAGTTCATCAACGGCTCGGTGATTGCGGCCGATGACGGATTCGGGCTCTCCTGAGCGCAAACCGGCTCTGCCGCCCACGCAGTGCGAGCCGCGCGGGCCGGATTAGCGCCCGTTCGAAGAAACTGTTTTACGCGCTCTGGCCTTGGCGCCGCATGAGCGCGCACGCTATGTTGCTGTTTCTCCCTGTGCCGGCCTGCGTACCGGCTTCAACCTCGTTTCAACCCGATAAAGAAGTGCGATGAGCGATTTTCACGCTGTTTTTGAGATGTCGATGCCGATCCGCTGGGGCGACATGGACGCCTTCGGCCATGTGAACAACACGGTCTATTTCCGCTACATGGAGCAGGTGCGGATTTCCTGGTTCGAGCAGTTGGGTCTGGCCGGCAGCAATGCCGACGGACAGGGGCCGGTGATCGTCAATGCATCGATGGAGTTTCTCAAGCAACTGCATTATCCCGGCGACGTGATCGGCCGGATGACCGTGGCCACGCCCGGCCGCAGTAGCTTCGACACGGGGTTTGAGCTCGTGCGAGCGGATGACCCGAACACCGTGTATGCCCGCGGCGCAGCGCGCTGCGTATGGATCGATTACGCGGCCGGCAAGTCGGTGCCCGTGCCTGACCTGCTGCGCGCGACCATCGAGCGCGCTGTTTTGGTCAAGGCGGCCTGAGCGGCGATAGCGCGAATCCCGGCGCGCATCCGTCAGCGCCTCTTTTCAATGCCCGAGCAGGCGCTGCAATAGCTCCGTCGCGTTACCCGTATCGTATTTACGCATCAGCCGCGCCCGGTAGACATCCACCGTGCGCGGGCTGATATCCAGCACGCGGCCGATCTGCTTGCTGGTTTTCCCCGTCACCAGCTGCGCGGCGATTTCACGCTCGCGCGGCGTCAGTTCGACCGCCACGCGCCGCGTCGCGCTCAAGTCCTCGAAGGTCCAGACACCCGCGGCGTGCGCGTCGGCGCGCTCCTGCGCGCGGCCCGTCACGTGGCACCAGAACAGTTCGCCATTGGCCCGCTTCATGATGCGGTCGTCCGCGTAACTGCCTTGTGCAGTCATGATCGGCGGAATCCGCGCGCCGATCCGCTCGAATTCATCCGTCGATGGATACAGCACCTGGAACGACTGGCCGAGCAGCGACTCGCGCGTGCAGCCGAAAATCGACGCGAGTTCGTCATTGCAGTCTTCGATAGTCCGTTCGCGCGACAGCACGAGTCCGATCGGAGCGAGGTGGAACGCGGTTTGGTAATCCAGTGCGGGCATGGGCTGGCGGCAAGTACTTATGTATTTTTGCGTATTGTGCCGCATGGCGCGCGCAGCGTACTCTTTCGACCACACGATAACGCGGCCAAGCCGTCCGCGGCGGGCGTTTGCGCGGCGTGCAGGGAAACCTGACCGCACAGGCCGCCGGGGATGACTAGAATGACGTGTCGGGCTCGAGCCCGCGGAACGTCATACGGGCTGTAAAGATCCGGATTCGGGTTTCCATAAAGGAAGGGACAAACTGATGAACAAAGTCTATCCAGGCGCCGCCGAGGCGCTGAAAGACATCGTCAAGGACGGGCAGACGTTTGCCGTCGGCGGCTTTGGGCTGTGCGGCATTCCTGAGGCGCTGATCGGCGCGCTGCGCGATTCGAAGGTGCAGGGCATCACCTGCATCAGCAACAACGCGGGCGTCGACGGTTTCGGCCTCGGTCTGCTGCTCGAAACGCGTCAGGTCAAGAAGATGATCTCGTCGTATGTCGGCGAGAACAAGGAGTTCGAACGCCAGTATCTGGCCGGCGAACTCGAGCTCGAATTCACGCCGCAAGGCACGCTCGCCGAGAAGCTGCGCGCGGGCGGTTCGGGCATTCCGGCGTTCTTCACCAATACCGGCTACGGCACGCTGATCGCCGAAGGCAAGGAAACTCGCCAGTTCGGCGAAAACCACTACGTGCTCGAACACTCGCTGACGGCCGACGTCGCGCTGGTCAAGGCGTGGAAAGCCGACAAGTCGGGCAACCTGATCTACCGCCGCACCGCGCGCAACTTCAACCCGATGTGCGCGATGGCCGGCAAGATCACCGTCGCGGAGGTGGAAGAAATCGTCGAAGTGGGCGAGCTCGATCCGGACGCGATCCATACGCCAGGCATCTTCGTGCAGCGCATCGTGCTCAATGCGCATCCGGAAAAGCGCATCGAACAACGCGTCGTCCGCGCGAAAGGAGACTGATCATGGCATGGACTCGTGACGAAATGGCCGCGCGCGCGGCGAAGGAATTGCAGGACGGCTTTTATGTGAACCTCGGCATCGGCTTGCCGACGCTGGTGGCCAATCACGTGCCGGCGGGCGTCGAAGTGTGGCTGCAGTCGGAAAACGGCCTGCTCGGCATCGGCCCGTCGCCGACCGAAGAGGAAGTGGACGCCGACCTCATCAACGCCGGCAAGCAGACGGTGACCACGCTGCCGGGCTCGTCGATTTTCTCGTCGGCGGATTCGTTCGCGATGATTCGCGGCGGCCACATCAACCTGGCGATTCTGGGCGCGATGCAGATCAGCAAGAAGGGCGATCTGGCCAACTGGATGATCCCGGGCAAGATGATCAAGGGCATGGGCGGCGCGATGGATCTGGTCGCGGGCGTCAAGCGCGTGGTCGTGCTGATGGAGCACGTCGCGAAGGGCGACCAGCACAAGATTCTCGAAGAATGCACGCTGCCGCTCACGGGCGTGGGCGTGGTCGATCAGATCATCACCGACCTCGGCGTGATCGAAATCACGGAAGACGGTCTGAAGGTGACGGAGCTGGCGCCGGGCGTGAGCGTCGAGGAAATCAAGGCGAAGACGGGCGCGCCGCTCGATGTAAGCGCGGTGAGCTGAAGGGCTTGCCGTTGTCAGGCTGTCTGAAGCGGTCTGCAGCTGTTGGATAGGCCGTTGGGCTTGCCCTCGCGGCAGGAGGCGGCACAGTGGTTCCCAGGCGGGCGAGGCGTGAGTCTCGCCCGCTTTTGTTTGTCTGGCCCGTAGCCGCTTTGAGTTGTCCTATGCCGTCCGGCCGACTCTTGCCGCGCGGCAAAGCGGTTTACAATCGTTTGAAGATTGGATGCTTATCGATCCTGCTACGCCCAGGCCGAACCCGCAGCGCTTTTGCAAGGAACCCAGATGACCGCAACCACGTCCGTTTCCACCGCCGGGCGGCCCGCGCCGCGTCAACGCTATGTGCAGTGCGCGAGCGCCGGTGGCTTGCACCGCATCGCCTATGCGGAGTGGGGCGACCCGGCCAATCCGCGAGTGCTGCTGTGCGTACACGGCCTGACCCGTTCAGGGCGCGATTTCGACCGCCTGGCCGAAGAGTTTGCCGGCACTTACCGCGTGGTTTGTCCGGATGTCGCCGGGCGGGGCTTGTCATCGTGGCTCGCCAACCCCAACTTCTATGTCGTGCCGCAATACGTCGCCGACATGGTCACGTTGATCGCGCGCCTGAATGTCGAAACGGTCGATTGGTTCGGCACCTCGATGGGCGGCCTGATCGGACTCGCGCTGGCCGGCCTGCCGGAAACGCCGATTCGCAAGATGCTGTTGAACGACGTCGGTCCGCATCTGGAGCCAGCTGCGGTGAAGCGCATCGGCGACTATCTCGGCAAGCCCGTGCTGTTCGAAACGCTGCAGCAAGGCATCGACTACGCCGCGTTGCTCGCGCAGACTTTCGGCCCGCTCACGCCGGAAGAATGGCGCGAGATCAACACGCCGCTTCTGCACGAACAGGACGGCAAGTGGCTGTTCCGTTACGACCCGCGTATCGCGCAGCCCTTCACCGCGACCACCGAGGAAGCCGCCAAACTCGGCGAGGCCGCGCTCTGGCATTCGCTGGCCGCTTTCCAGGGGCCGGTGCTGGTGGTGCGCGGCGAGCAATCTGATTTGCTCTCGCGTGAAACCGTCGCGAAGATGGTCGAGACCGGACGCGCCGTATCGAGCGCGGAGATTGCGGGCGTCGGGCATGCGCCGGCGTTCCTGTTGGCCGATCAGATCGACATTGCGAGGCAGTTCTTTATCGGACCGGCCGCTGACGCGTCATAATATGCAGTTCCGCCCGGCGTCCCCAGACGGGGCGCGATGCGGAACGCATCTCCGATCAACTTTCAACCAACTTCAGGATCCTACATGGCAGTCATTCGTCACCACGTCGGCAAGCGCCTCTCGGAAATCGCCGTTCACAACGGTACGGTGTACCTCGCGGGTCAGATCGCCGAAGACGCGGATCAGGACATCACGGGCCAGACGCGCGAAGTGCTTGGCCACATCGACCGTTTGCTGGGCGAAGTGAACAGCGACAAGTCGCATTTGCTGTCGGTGCAGATCTTCATCTCGGACATGGCGCATTTTGCCGGCATGAACGCCGTGTGGGACGAGTGGGTCGCACAAGGCGCCACGCCGCCGCGCGCTACGGTCGAAGCGAAGCTCGCCAATCCGAAGTGCCTCGTCGAAGTCGTCGCGGTTGCTGCGCAGCGTAGCTAAGCCAGTCATGTGTTGTTGAAATTCCGTTGATTCGTTTGGCCCGGTGGGCCATCGCACCATGAATACCGAAATCGTTACGAGCACGCCGAACCCCCTCCCTTCTTTCGACGAGGCGATGGCGTTCGTGCGTGAACATGCGGGCGAGGTGCGGCTCTCATCGGGCGAAATGCTGGCGGATCACGCGGCGGGTACGGCGTCGATCATGCGCAAGCTCAATGTCGATCCGCCGGCGGTGCTGGCGGCGGCTCTGTTTGCGCTGACGCCGCATCTGCAAGACCCGGAGCGCGTGATCGCCGACAACTTCGGCGAAGAAGTCGCGCAACTGGTCGGCGACGTGCGCAAGCTGCTGCGCCTTGGCACGGTGAGCTTGCGCGCCGCTCAGAATGCCATGCCCGAAGCCGGGCGCGACGCCCAGGCCGCACGGCGCGCGCAGGTCGAGGCGCTGCGCAAGATGCTGCTCGCGTTCGCGCAGGATATCCGGGTGGTGCTGATCCGGCTTGCGTCGCGCCTGCAATCGTTGCGTTATTACGCGGCGGCGAAGATCACCCCCTCGCCGGACGTGGCGCGCGAAACGCTCGATATCTATGCGCCGCTCGCCAACCGTCTGGGCATCTGGCAACTGAAGTGGGAGCTCGAGGATCTCGCGCTGCGCTTCGAAGAGCCGGTTACCTATAAGCGCATCGCCAAGCTGCTCGACGAAAAACGCGTCGAACGCGAAAGCTATGTCGCGCAGGCTATCGAACGCCTGCAAAGGGAATTGGCCGCCGCGCATATTCGCGCAGAGGTGAGCGGCAGGCCGAAACACATCTACAGCATCTGGCGCAAGATGCGCGGCAAGGAACTGGATTTCGCCGAGCTGTACGACGTGCGCGCATTTCGCGTGATCGTGCCGGACATCAAGGATTGCTACACGGTGCTCGGCATCGTGCACAACCTGTGGCAACCGGTGCCCAAAGAGTTCGACGACTATATCTCGCGGCCGAAGCCGAACGGCTACAAGTCGCTGCACACGGTTGTGATCGGCGACGACGGTCGCGCGTTCGAAGTGCAGATACGTACGCAGGAAATGCATCAGTTCGCCGAATACGGCGTGGCCGCGCACTGGCGTTACAAGGAAGCGGGCACGCGCGGATACGCCGGCCAGTTCGCCGCCAACGAGAAGTACGACGAGAAGATTGCATGGCTGCGCCAATTGCTCGCGTGGAAAGACGAAGTCTCCGAAGGCGAGCACGGCGAGAAGCGCGCGGCGCAGCCGTGGGAGCAACTGCGTCAGGCCACGCTCGACGACGACCACATCTACGTGCTGACGCCTCAGGCGCGGGTGATTCCGTTGCCGCACGGCGCAACGCCCGTCGACTTCGCGTATCACCTGCATAGCGAACTGGGGCATCGCTGCCGTGGCGCACGCGTGGATGGCGCGATGGTGCCGCTCAACACGCCTCTGCAGAACGGTCAGACGGTCGAGATCGTTGCGGTCAAGGAGGGCGGTCCGTCGCGCGACTGGCTGAACCCGCAACTCGGCTATCTGCAAAGTCCGCGCGCGCGGCAAAAAGTGCGTGCGTGGTTCAACGCGGTGGAAGTCCAGGAGCACATCGCGAGCGGTCGGGCGATGGTCGAAAAGACCTTGCAGCGCGAGGGCAAAACGTCGGTCAATCTCGATCAGCTCGCGGCCAAGCTCGGATTCAAGACCACCGACGACCTGTTCTCGGTGGTGGGCAAAGAAGAATTCAGTTTGCGGCTCGTCGAGCAGGCGCTGCACGATGCGCCTCCGCCGGAACCCGTGGTCGAGGCGCCCGAGCAATTCGAAAAGCGCAGTAGTGGCGCGAGCGTGGCGCGCGGCGCGTCCACCGGCGTGCTGGTGGTCGGTGTCGACGCGTTGCTCACGCAACTCGCGCGCTGTTGCCGGCCGGCTCCGCCCGACGATATCTGCGGCTTCGTCACGCGCGGCAAGGGCATGTCGATTCACCGCAGCGATTGCGCGACGTTCCTGCGCATGGCCGAGCGCGCGCCCGAGCGGGTGTTGCAAACGGCGTGGTCGGCCGAGGTGATGAGTGGGCGCGGCCAGTCGGTCTATCCGGTCGATCTTTCGATCGACGCGACGGATCGGCAGGGCTTGCTGCGCGATATTTCCGAAGTGTTCGCGCGCGAAAAGATGAACGTGATCGGCGTGAAGACGCAGACGCGCCGTAACGCTGCGTTCATGCAATTCACCGTCGAGGTGTCGAGCGCCGCACAGATTCAGCGCGCCTGTACGCTGCTCGGTGAAGTGACGGGTGTGGTGCGCGCATCGCGCAAGAGTTGATATATGTTCGAGACGGTGCATCTTGGCGGGGGTATTCCGTGGGCGCGCACGAATTCGCGAGTCAATATTTAAAGTCGGCGCATAAAAGTACTTGCCAAGCGGTGTGGGGCTCCATATAATCTCGTTTCTTCAGGCTCGTAGCTCAGCTGGTTAGAGCACCACCTTGACATGGTGGGGGTCGTTGGTTCGAGTCCAATCGAGCCTACCAACGAAAGAGAAATTCCGGTTTTGCCGGGGTTTCGCAAGCTGCAGCAAGCGCCTTTGGCGCAAAAGGCGAATACGGTTATGACACCGCGAACGTTGACCGAAACCACTTCGGAGCGACGCTAGTCGAGGACCACTTTCGCCAATGTAGTTTGCAGGAAATGTGAATGCGGCCCCTCGAAAGCGGGGCCGCATTTTTTTTGGGCTTTTTCACCTGGTTGTATGTGCCGCCGCCGGTCGGCACCACGGAGAACGCAATGGTTTCGATACGTCTGCCTGACGGTTCTGTTCGACAGTACGAGCATCCGGTGACCGTCGCCGAAGTGGCCGCCTCGATCGGCCCCGGCCTCGCGAAGGCCGCGCTCGGCGGCAAGATCGACGGTGAGTTGGTCGATACGTCCGCGCTGATCGATCACGACGTGGCGCTCGCCATCGTCACCGAGAAAGACGCAGACGGACTCGATATCATCCGTCACTCCGCGGCGCATTTGCTCGCGTACGCGGTGAAGGATCTGTACCCGGAAGCGCAGGTCACGATCGGTCCGGTGATCGACAACGGCTTTTACTACGACTTCGCGTACAACCGCCCCTTCACGCCGGAAGATCTCGAGAAGATCGAAAAGCGCATGCAGGAACTCGCGAAGAAAGACGAGCCGGTTTCGCGCCGCGTGGTGTCGCGCGACGAAGCGGTGGACTACTTCAAGAGCATTGGTGAAAAGTACAAGGCCGAGATTATCGAATCGATTCCCGCTACCGACGAAATCAAGCTTTACTCGCATGGCGGCTTCACGGATCTGTGCCGCGGCCCGCACGTGCCGTCCACCGGCAAGTTGAAAGTTTTCAAGCTGATGAAGGTGGCGGGCGCCTACTGGCGCGGCGATTCGAAGAACGAACAGTTGCAGCGGATCTACGGTACGGCCTGGACGAAGAAGGAAGATCAGGAAGCGTATCTGCACATGCTCGAAGAGGCGGAAAAGCGCGACCACCGCAAGCTCGGCAAACAACTCGATCTGTTCCACATGCAGGACGAGTCGCCGGGCATGGTGTTCTGGCATCCGCGCGGCTGGACGTTGTGGCAGCAGGTCGAGCAGTACATGCGCCGTCGCGTGAACGACGCGGGCTACCTCGAAATCAAGACGCCGATGATCATGGACCGCTCGCTCTGGGAGGCGTCGGGCCACTGGCAGAACTATCGTGAAAACATGTTCACGACGGAATCTGAGAAGCGTGACTACGCAATCAAGCCGATGAACTGCCCGGGTCACGTGCAGGTGTTCAACCACGGTCTGCGTTCGTATCGCGATCTGCCGCTGCGTTACGCGGAATTCGGCTCGTGCCATCGCAATGAATCGTCGGGTGCGCTGCATGGTCTGATGCGCGTGCGCGGTTTCGTGCAGGACGACGCACACATTTTCTGTACCGAAGACCAGTTCATCAGCGAATCGATCGCGTTCAATACGCTGGCAATGAGCGTCTACAAAGACTTTGGCTTCGACAATGTCGAGATCAAGTTGTCGCTGCGCCCGGACGCGCGCGCTGGCACGGACGAGACATGGGATCGTGCGGAGCAGGGTTTGCGCGAAGCGCTGACGGCCTGCGGCGTAACGTGGGAAGAATTGCCCGGCGAGGGCGCGTTCTACGGCCCGAAGGTCGAATATCACATCAAGGACGCGCTCGGCCGTTCGTGGCAATGCGGCACGCTGCAGCTCGATATGGTTCTGCCGGAGCGTCTGGGTGCGGAATACGTTGCCGAAGACAACAGCCGCCGCCGTCCGATCATGCTGCACCGGGCAATCGTCGGATCAATGGAGCGTTTCCTCGGTATCCTGATCGAGCACCATGCTGGGGCAATGCCTGCCTGGCTTGCGCCAATGCAGGTCGTGGTGATGAATATCGCCGAAAGTCAGACCGAATATGCGCAAGCTCTAGCCCAATCGTTGCAAAAACAAGGGGTTAGAGTGGAGGCCGATTTGCGCAACGAGAAGATTAGCTATAAAATACGCGAGCACACGCTGGAAAAGGTGCCGTACCTGCTTGTGGTCGGCGACAAAGAGCGTGAAGCCCAAACGGTAGCCGTGCGTGCCCGTGGTGGTGTCGATATGGGCGTGATGCCCCTCGACACCTTCATTGAGCGTCTGCGCCAGGACGTGCAGTCGTTCAACTGAGCCACTTGGCAGCCCGGCTCGTTTTTTTAATTTTTAGAGGAAACGTAACATCGCTACTGATAAGTCTGCGCACCGCATCAACGGTGAAATTACGGCACCCGAGGTGCGTCTGGTCGGCGTCGAGAACGAACCGCTCGGCATCGTGAAACTCGCCGATGCGTTCCGCATGTCGGAACAGCAAGACGTGGATCTGGTCGAAATCGCTCCGCAAGCGGTCCCGCCGGTTTGCCGCTTGATGGACTACGGCAAGTTCAAGTACTCGGAAGCGAAGAAGCAACACGAGGCCAAGCTGAAGCAGAAGATCGTCCAGGTCAAGGAAGTTAAATTCCGCCCGGGCACGGACGACGGCGATTACAACGTCAAGCTGCGCAACCTCATCCGCTTCCTCGACGACGGCGACAAGACGAAAATCACGTTGCGTTTCCGTGGCCGCGAAATGGCTCACCAGGAAATCGGTATGCGCATGCTCGAGCGCCTGCGCACGGACCTCGACGAAGTCGGTCAGGTCGAGCAGATGCCGAAAATGGAAGGGCGCCAGATGATCATGGTGCTCGCTCCGAAGAAAAAGAAGTAACCGGCTGAAGCAGCGGCACGCCATGTGGCGTGCGCTTCGGTTGTGAAAGATTTAAACGGTGCGGCACCGGGTGTCCGGTGCGGTATCGGCAGGTTTCGGAACGGCGCGTGTGCAAATCAACGCGCGCCGCTTCCTGAAAAGCGGCTGCCGGCTGTTCAGGCGGTCTGCATACCAAGTGGAGTGGGTTTCGAAGGGCGGGTAATGGCCAACTGGCCGACCGCACACCCATATCCATCTAATAATGGAGTTGTCATGCCGAAGATGAAGACCAAGAAGAGTGCTGCAAAGCGCTTCGTGGTGCGTCCGGGTGGTACCGTCAAGCGCGGTCAAGCCTTCAAGCGCCACATTCTTACCAAGAAGACCACCAAGAACAAACGCCATCTGCGCGGTTCGACGGCAGTTCATGATTCCGATCTGAACTCCGTGCGCGCAATGCTGCCGTTCGCTTAACCCTTAACCGAAACTCATAGGAGCGAAACATGCCTCGAGTAAAACGTGGGGTTACCGCACGGGCCCGTCACAAGAAGATCATCAAGCTGGCCAAGGGTTACCGCGGCCGTCGCAATAACGTCTATCGCATCGCCAAGCAGGCGGTCATGCGCGCAGGCCAATACGCCTACCGCGATCGCCGCAACAAGAAGCGTGTGTTCCGTGCATTGTGGATCACGCGTATCAACGCGGCGGTGCGTCAGCACGACATGACGTACAGCGTGTTCATCAACGGCCTGAAGAAGGCTTCGATCGAACTCGACCGCAAGGTGCTGGCTGACATGGCTGTGTTCGACAAGGCTGCTTTTGCTGCGATCGTTCAGCAGGTGAAAGCCGCCGTTGCAGCCTGATTGCGCTTTGGGCAATTAAACTGCGTGGTTCGTTGCAGCGAACATCCGGTAGTCTCGGTGACGCTGCAGCAAAAACGGGGCTCCTCACCGAGCCCCGTTTTTGTTGGTAGAACCGGATTTGCTTCGATAGAACACTGACGTTGAAATGATGGGATCAATGGATCTGGACCAGATTGTCGCCGACGCGCAAAAAGCCTTCGCAGAAGCCTCCGACGTCACCACCCTCGAGAACGAGAAAGCCCGCTTTCTCGGCAAATCGGGTGCGCTGACCGAGCTATTGAAGGGCCTTGGCAAACTCGATCCCGAAACGCGCAAGACCGAAGGCGCACGGATCAACCTCGTCAAGCAACAAGTGGAAGCCGCGTTGACGGCCCGCCGTCAGGCGCTGGCCGACGCGCTGCTGAATCAGCGCCTTGCCGCTGAAGCCATCGACGTCACGCTGCCGGGTCGCGGCACCGGCGCAGGCAGTCTGCACCCGGTGATGCGCACGTGGGAGCGCGTCGAACAGATTTTCCGTACTATTGGCTTCGACGTGGCCGACGGCCCCGAAATCGAAACCGACTGGTACAACTTCACCTCGCTGAACAGCCCGGAAAATCATCCGGCGCGTTCCATGCAGGACACCTTCTACGTCGACGGCAAAGATGCCGACGGCCGCCAACTGCTGTTGCGCACGCACACCAGCCCGATGCAGGTTCGCTACGCGCGCACCAACACGCCGCCTATCAAGGTGATCGTGCCGGGCCGCACGTACCGTGTGGACAGCGACGCAACGCATTCGCCCATGTTCAACCAGGTCGAAGGCCTGTGGATCGACGAGAACATCAGCTTCGCGGATCTGAAGGGTGTCTACACCGACTTTCTCAAAAAATTCTTCGAGCGCGACGATATTCTCGTGCGTTTCCGTCCGTCGTATTTTCCGTTCACCGAACCGTCGGCCGAGATCGACATGTTGTTCGAAACGGGCAAGAACGCCGGCAAGTGGCTCGAAATTTCGGGCTCGGGCCAGGTTCACCCCACGGTGATCCGCAACATGGGCCTCGACCCGGAGCGTTACATCGGCTTTGCTTTCGGAAGCGGCCTCGAGCGGCTCACCATGTTGCGTTACGGCGTGCAAGACCTGCGTCTGTTCTTCGAAAACGACCTGCGTTTCCTGCGGCAATTCGCCTGAACCGCTCGGTCGAACGCGACAAGCATAGAGCGCGGCAACGCACGCAGTGCGAGCCGCCACAGCGTCCCCGGCAGGGCCCGATGAATCTCAGAACACCGAGTCACGCCAGCTGCTGCCGGACGTGGACCTAACCTGATCAGAACGTACACAGAACCATGCAATTCCCGGAATCCTGGCTGAGAACCTTTGTCGATCCGCAACTGACGACCGACGAACTGTCGCACGCGTTGACGATGGCGGGTCTCGAAGTCGAAGACCTGCGGCCGGCAGCGCCGCCGACCTCGAAGATCGTCGTCGGCCGGGTGCTGGAAGTCGTCAAACACCCTGACGCGGACAAGCTCAACGTGTGTCAGGTCGACGCCGGCACGGGCGCGACGCTGAACATCGTGTGCGGTGCGCCGAATGTGGCGCCGGGCATCAAGGTGCCGGTCGCGCTGGTCGGCGCGCAACTGCCGCCCGCTGAAGAGGGCGGCGCGCCGTTCGCGATCAAGCTCTCGAAGCTGCGCGGCGTGGAAAGCCAGGGCATGCTGTGCTCGGCACGCGAACTCAAGCTCTCGGAAGATCATAGCGGCCTGATGATCCTGCCGGAAGATACGCCGATCGGCCAGGACATCCGTGAAACCCTCAATCTCGACGACACCGTTTTTGAGATCAAGCTGACGCCGAACAAGGCGGATTGCCTCTCGGTATTCGGCGTGGCGCGCGAGACCTCGGCGATTACCGGTGCGCCGCTGCGCCCGCTCGTCATCAAACCGGTTGAAGTCAAGCTCAACGAGACGCTCCCCGTCAAAATTTCGGCGCCCGATCTGTGCGGCCGTTTCTCGGGGCGAGTCATTCGCGGCGTGAATGCCCGTGCCAAGTCGCCGCAATGGATGGTGGAGCGACTCGAGCGTTCGGGTCAGCGCAGCATTTCCGCACTCGTGGATATCTCGAACTACGTGATGCTCGAGTTGGGCCGTCCGTCGCATGTGTTCGACCTCGACAAGATCCACGGTGGCATGGATGTACGCTGGGGCCGCAAGGGCGAGACGCTCAAGCTGCTGAACGGCAACACGGTGGAGCTCGATGAAACCGTCGGCGTGATCGCGGACGAGCAGCACATCGAAAGTCTCGCGGGCATCATGGGCGGCGACAGCACCGCCGTCACGCTCGACACCACCAACATCTATCTCGAAGCCGCGTTCTGGTGGCCCGACAGCATTCGCGGTCGCTCGCGCAAATACAATTTCTCGACCGACGCCGGCCATCGCTTCGAGCGCGGCGTGGACTACGCGACTACCGTCGATCATATCGAACGCATCACGCAACTCATCCTCGACATCTGCGGCGGCGAAGCCGGCCCGGTCGATGATCAGATCGTCAACGTGCCGAAGCGCGAGCCCGTCACAATGCGCGTCTCGCGCGCGAATCGCATCATCGGCATCAAAATCGGCGCGGACGAAATCGCGCAGATTTTCACGCGCCTCGGCCTGTCGTTCGAGCAAGGTGAAGATACGTTCTCGGTGATGCCGCCGTCGTACCGTTTCGATATCGAGATCGAAGAAGACCTGATCGAAGAAGTCGCGCGTATTTACGGCTTCGAGAAAATTCCGGCGCGTCCGCCGGTCGCGACCAGCGAAATGCGCGCGACCAACGAAACGCAGCGGTCGATCCACGTGATCCGTCACGCGCTCGCCGCCCGCGATTACGCGGAGACGGTGAACTTCAGTTTCGTCGACGCCGAGTGGGAGCAGGACTTCGCCGGTAATGACAAGCCGGTACGTCTGCTGAATCCGATTGCAAGCCAGTTGTCGGTGATGCGCACTACGCTCTTCGGCAGCTTGATCCACGTGCTGCGCACGAACCTGAACCGTCGCGCGGCGGATCGCGTCCGCGTGTTCGAAGCCGGCCGCGTGTTCCTGCACGATCCGTCGATCAAGGCCGGTGAACTGACGGTTGAAGGCTTTGCACAGCCCAAGATGATCGGCGGCCTCGCGTACGGTCCTGCGCTCGACGAGCAGTGGGGCGCACCGACGCGCACGGTCGATTACTTCGACGTGAAGGGCGATCTGGAAGCCGTGCTGGCGCCGGCGGTCGCGCGTTTCGTCAAAGCGGAACATCCGGCATTGCATCCGGGACGCAGCGCGCGTATTGAATTGAATGGCCGCGCAGTCGGCTGGATTGGCGAATTGCATCCGCGCTGGATGCAGAAATATGATTTGCCGCATGCACCGATTCTGTTTGAAATCGAAGCAGAGGCGTTAATGCAGCGCGTATTGCCCACTCCGTCGGAAGTGTCTAAATTCCCGCCGGTGCGTCGTGATATTGCCGTGGTTGTCGATCAGAAAATCGAGGTTCAGGCACTGCTGGACGAGCTACAGAATGCTCAGTCCGAGCCCGCCTGCAAGACGGTTCAGAAGGTTGCGCTTTTCGACGAATTCCGTCCAAAATCAAACACTTCCGGTGGCTTGGCTGCTCACGAGAAAAGCCTTGCGTTCCGTGTGACCTTGCAAGATACTGGCGGAACCCTTCAGGATGAAACGGTCGATCTGGCTATTCAAACTCTGGTGGAACGTCTTGCTCGAGTATATGGCGCACGGTTGCGCGGATAACCCGCATTTAACAATTGCACGGCTGTTTCCGCATCCATTGTTTTCTGCTTGGCGCGCCATTTGATAGATATGAATGAAATGAACTCGAGTGATTTCGAAGCCCTTCTTACGGCGCAACGCAGCGCCATGATTCGCGATATTCCGACATCACCCGCCGTCGCTTCTGCTGAAACGCCGACACTCACCAAGGCGGAACTCGCGGAGTTGCTGTTCGACAATGTCGGGCTCAACAAGCGGGAAGCGAAAGACATGGTCGAAGCGTTTTTCGAGGTGATCCGTGATGCTTTGGAGAGCGGCGACAGCGTGAAGCTGTCGGGGTTCGGCAACTTTCAGTTGCGTGACAAACCTCAGCGTCCCGGCAGAAACCCGAAGACCGGCGAGGCGATTCCGATCGCCGCGCGCCGCGTTGTGACGTTCCATGCAAGTCAAAAGCTGAAAGCGCTGGTCGAGAACGGCGCTGAAGCGAGCTTCACGCGCTGATCGATTAGCGCGTTCCCGCGCAACCCACCACGACGGCTAACTGACGATGACAGCGACGATCGAAAAAGTCGTCTTGCCTCCGATTCCGGCGAAGCGCTACTTCACGATTGGTGAGGTCAGCGAACTATGCGGTGTGAAACCGCATGTGTTGCGCTACTGGGAACAGGAGTTCACGCAGTTGAGGCCGGTCAAGCGGCGCGGTAATCGCCGGTACTATCAGCATCATGAGGTGCTGTTGATCCGGCGGATTCGTGAGTTGTTGTACGAGCAGGGCTTTACGATCAACGGGGCGCGCAACCGGCTCGAGTCACATGGCGGTGGCGCGCACGCTGCGCCGGCAAGTGTATTCGAGGAAGGCGAGGGCGCAACGTTGCCCGCGGCAACCACGGGTGCTGCCACGGCCTCGGTGGATGTCGAGCAGTTGCGTAAAGAATTGCTGCACGTGATCGATTTGCTGAGCCACTAATCGCCTTTGTTAGCAGAAGGCGGTTCTAATCGAATGAAGTGTCTGTTATAATTTCTTGCTGTTCGGGGCGTAGCGCAGCCTGGTAGCGTACCTGCATGGGGTGCAGGTGGTCGGAGGTTCAAATCCTCTCGCCCCGACCAAAGATCAAAGATCAAAGCCGCAGTGCCGTAAGGCACTGCGGCTTTTTCATTGGCCGCCGCCTAAAAAAGTCAAACGGCCAGTCAAACGATCCCCAGGCGGCTCCGCGCCGCATGAGCTCGCGCAACGTAAAGCAAGCCATCGGCACCTCAACTATCCAGTCGATCCACCAGCGCAAACGGAATACTCTCAGCAAACAACTCACGGTCTCCCGTCGCGCTCGTTTGCGTATTCAACTGCAGCGCGAAATTCAAACCGGGACTCCGCGTGCTGGTGGTGCGCTCCTTGACCTTAAGCTCAATGGGCATCCACGAAGCTGGCTCGTTCAGAATGCCGTTCACCTTTTCATCGATCTCCGCACGTCCTGCAACCGCCTCGCCCGGCGGCAATTGCTTCGACATCGCCGCCAGCATGTCGAGTTGTTTTGCCGCGCTACGCCGCAATCGGTAGCGGTGAAAGTAAGTCTGGTTCGGTCGCCGGTTCGCCTTCACATCGCCAAGATGCCGGTCGAGCCGTTGTTCCGCCAGCGTGCGCGCCGGCGGTTGCTGTGGCTCGGGTCTGCCATTCAATCGCGCCTCCTGTCGTTCGCCTTCCTGTTCAGCGTTCACCTGCTCGGTGAACAGATCGACCCACTGGTCACGGCTCGCATCGAGCGCACGCGTATAGGTTTCGGCGCTCGAGTATTCGGTGTCCAGTAAGCACGCGCGATGCATCAGCGAACCGTCTTCGCGAACCAGTTGCACTTTGGCGAGCCGGCTGTCGTCGTTGAACGTCATGGTCGCGGACGGCGCGTCGAGCGAGACGATGCCGACGCCCACGCTCGACTCTTTCGCGCCGACGGGCTGCGTCGCACTGACGGTCCCGCTCAGCCGTCCGATCAGACGCGAGCCGGCGCCGACGCGATGTTGCTCGACCTGCACGCGCCCGCTTCGCTCGTTCGAATCGAGCGTCTGTCGTGCGGTTTTCTCGTAACCGATACCGACGTTGGCGCCGGCGCGAAACGGCGAACCGGTCTTCGGCACGCTGACGGAGAGGCCGAGATCGGCGGACGCGCCGCGTTTGACGGTGCGCGCCACCGTGTCGGTCCAACTGATCGACACATCGGGATCATCGAAATAGCGTTCGGCGAGCCGGGCCCAGGTGCCGCGCGAGCCACCCGAGTTAGCGCCGTGCGCCTGGGTCGCTTCGTCGAAGACATGATCGATGATGCCTTCGAGTTTTTCACGCATTGCATTGTCATCGTAGCCGGTGCCGTTCGGATTGACGCGACGTGCGACACGCAGCGACACGCCGCTCGGCTCAGACAATTCCTGCGAGTGCAGCACGGCCTGGGTGGTCAGTCCGGCGCGCAACTGGGTCAAGCCGACGTCCATGTCGTAGCCCACCAGCACGCCGACCCCGGCATGCCGCACCTGCGTTTTCGCGGTGCCGACGAACATCTCGACGCCGTGCGTGCCACGGCTCAACTCGACCACCGCTTCACGGCTCTTCGACGCGCGCAGATCGACACGTGGTGCGATCGGCACGCCGCCGGTGTGCAGCACCTTGCTGAGATTCGCCGACAACCCGCGCGTGCTCACACCGATACGGCGGCCGTCGGTAAGACGCAGACGCGAGCTCGATTGCAGATCGTGCGCCACGTCCTTCAGCGTTTGCCGGACCGCGGCGACGCTGTCCGCATCGGCAGCCGGCGCAGGCGGCCGCGCCTGGTCCTTCAGTTTCGATACGTGGGCCCAGAACGGCGAATCGGCAGGCACCTTCGCGACCTTGCCCCACGCGGCGAGCCGCTCCAGAGTGAACGGTTGTTTCGCGATCGACCGGAACGGCTTGCTGCGCGCCAGCGTATGCGGATCTGCGTTGGCCCAGCGCGTCGTCTCGCTTTGCAGGCGCGCGAGCGTGGCGGGCGAGCCGACGTCGCGCGCTTGCAATTCGGCGCACAGCTGTTGCGCGCGTTCGGTGACCTCGTGCAACTGATCGGCGTCGAGCTTTCCATTCGGAAAGCCGCCCGCTTCGAGCCAGACATGCAGCGCCGCGAGTTCGGCAATCGACTGTTCCGGGCGCGCGTGCGAAAGCGCGGCCGCGGCGCGCATCTCGGGCCGCTCGCACAGCGGCGGCAACGACTCACGCAAGGCCTCTTCGAACTTGCCCTGCTCGGTGCCGATGGTCTTGCGCGGCACGCCTTGCGTGCCGAAGCGCAGTGCCGACAATGGCGAGCTGCGTTTGCCGGCGAGCCGCGGCAAGAACGTCTTCCAACGGTTGTCGCCGACGCGGTCGATCGTCTTCGCTGAGAATTTGTTCAGACGTTCGCGCGCCTGTGACAGCTCGCTGCCGCGTCCGTCTTCCCGAAAATTCTGGCGCCATGCGAAGAACGCGCCTTTCTGATCCGCGCTCAGCGCGCCGCGGCCTTGCGTGGCCAGCGTGGACGCTGCGTCGTAAGCCTGCCACGCGAGCGGGCTGTCATGCGTCAGCGTGCCGGCCACGGGCGCCGAGCGCGCGGCGACCGCGGCGGGCGCGGGGTCCTGCGCCGGGCCTGCGCCGTATAGAGGCGGATCGAGCGCGTCGGCGGCTTGCAGCATCATCCGCTGGGCGAGTTGTGTCGACCCATCGCCGGGCTGCGCCTGTCCGTGATGGCGCAACTGGTTCAGCGCGTCGAAACCGGCGTCGGTGCGCGCCAGCGTGCGCGCGACTCGCCATGCGCCGGCTTCGGCCGGCGTCGTCGAGCGGGCCGAGTGCATCTGCGCGAAGTCGAGCTGTTCGAGTGCATCGAGCACCGCGTTGGCGCTGTGCGCATCACCGATCTGCGCGCCGTGTAACGCTTGCGCGAGCAATGCGCCGCGTTGGGTCTGTGTGGCGGCATGCGGGCCGCTCAACGCGGCCAGCCGATGCGCAAGCTCGCCCTGCGCGAGCAGGTCGTGGTCAGGGCCCGGCAATTGACGGCCCACGTAGTCGCTCAGCGCGGCCGCGCCGGCCATCGCGTCGAGCGGGATCGTGGATGCGGCGTTTGCGTTGGCATGCTCCGCAGCGAGGCTCGCCGCCGGGGAGGACGAAGACCGCGCGGTCTTGCCAAGCGCCTGGCGCATTTCCCGTTCGCTCCTGGCCAGCGGAGTCCCGGCCGCGTTCGACGCCACTACCGGTTTGGCCGAATAGCGCGCGCCATTCGCGGTGAAATCGGCCGGCGCAAATGGCTTGCCGTGCTGGCTCGATTGCGAGAGCGCCGTGCTGATATCGAACTTGCTCGCGCGCAGCCGCGCGCCGGCACGCGAGAGCTTGTTGCTGAACCTGCCCAGCAGCGTTTCGTCGACTAGCGGCCGCCCCTGAGGCGCACCCATGTCTGGCAAGGCGGATGCGCCGCCATGCTGATGAACGGGCGCTTCAGTCGCTTCGGCCTCGGGCGAGGGGATCGAGTGCGGCGGTACTGCGTGGATGTCGGACATGGCGCGTGAGGTTCAACGAGCGGCAGTTGAACTCACGGTACGAAGCGCATGTGACACCCCCAGGCAGGGTGCGAAGCGAAGTCATCTTGCGCGAAGCAGCCCCTCGGGCGCGGATGCATCGAGCGCTTCGAGATCGACGGTGATGCGCAGTTCGAGCCGTCGTGCGCGGTGGTGCCGGGCGCGCAGCAGCGCGTCTTCGAGCAGCGGCCTGACCACCCGTGGATTTTCGCCGCCGCGCAGACGCACCATCGCAATCAGACGCAGCAGTTCCGGCACGTACCAGAGCTCGCCGGTGCGCTCGCTGCGGCTGACCGCTTCACCGAGCGTCGCGCCGAGGGATGCCGCCAATTCAGGTTCGTCTTGCAGCGCGATGCGCGGCAGCAGTGTGGCGATAAAGGCGATGTCGGGCACATAGATGCGTTCGCGCGCAATCCGCTTCATCGCGCCGGTAATCAGCCGCCGCGAGGCGTCCTGATCGCCGCGCCGGGCGTCGAGCCAAAGTTGAAAGTCGAGGCCGAGACGCAGCCAGCGTTTGACGCCGGCTGCTCGCGCTCGCGTCACCAGCGCCGCCGCGCAGGACTCGGTGAGCGCAATGTCGTCGTCGAGTGCGGCAAGCGCGCAGGCGAGCGCGAGCGCGATGCAGCCCGCGAGCGGTTCGCTCTCGTCGGCGGGATCGCGGATCGTGACGCGCAGGGGCGCTGCCATATGCGGTTGACCGACCAGCCACAGCGCGACGGCGTGAATCGCCCGCGCCACGAGATGCAGCGACAGCCCATAACTGGTGGCCACCGCATTGGCCTCGCGGCTGACGTCTTCGTCGATCTCGGCGGCGGCTTCGTCGTTGAGCCCGACAACCGGCGCGAGCAGACGGATCGCGGTATCGAACTCACCCGCATATGCCTTGACGATGCCTTCGATGCGCTGCGCGTTGATGCTCACCGCCTGGCTGTGTGTCACGGGCGCAATTTCGCTGAATTCGCCGGAGAGGCGCCGGCAATGCTCGACTTCGCCGGCGTCGAGCGCGCACATTACGAGGCAGAACAGCGCACGCAGGCGGTACGGCGTGTCGGCGCAGATATTGGCGAGCTCGTAGGTGCGCTGCCAACTCTCGACGATCTCGTTCGACGCGCTGCGCTTGAGCATCAGCGCGCGGGCGAGCACGGCGCGCAGGCGCATCTCGTCGCGGATACGGCGCATCGACACACTGTCCACGCGCGCGAGCACCGCGCGCACCCAGCCGATATATTCGTCGACGAGCGCGAGCGCGCCCCACATCGGCGCCGTGTTGTCGAGCAACTCGATGCACAGTTCCACCTTGTCGACCGAGACGGCCCATTCGAGCGCCGCGCGCAGCGCGTCGATATCGTGGCGGCTATGCGCGCTGGCCATCGCGACACCCGCGCCGAAGCGGCGGGCCATGTCACGGGCGACGAACTGCGCGTGGTGCAGATCGGCCTCGGCGCTTTCGCGGTTCCGCTCGAGAGCGTCGAGCGCAAAGCGGCGCACGGCGGGCGGCAGGCGCAGCCGCAAGGCACCGTCGCAGTCGACCGTATTCACGAGACCCGCATCCATCAGTGTGTGAAGCTGACGTTCCAGCAGGCGCGGCTCGGGAGGCCCGAAGCCGTAGTCGCTGCCGAACGCGCCGAGCATTTCGCAGGCGGCGTCGTGCGAGAACGCGGTGGCGAAAATACCGAGCCGGCGCAGCATGGTGCGGGTCGGGGCGTCGAGCGCGGCATACGACAGGTCGAGCATGACGTGAACGATCGCTGCGCGCGGCAGCACGATGCGGCGGCCGCCGCTGCGATGCGTCATCACCGTATCGAGTTCGCGCGCGAACGCCATGATCGCGTCTTCCGGCGGCACGCCTGCGCGCACCTGTCCGGCGATCGTCGCCGCAGCGAGTTCGAGCGCGAACGGCACGCCATCGACCCGCCGGCAAATTAGCGCGGCCGCCGCCAAGGTGGCCGGCGCGATGCTGTCCGCTTCGGGCAGCGGTGCATGCAAAGCGGCCGGCTTCAGACAGTGCGCGAGCCGCGTGAAGAGCAAACGCAGCGCGTCGTAGTCGAGCGTGGCGGGCGTGCCGTCGATCTGCTCGGGCGGCGCGCGCAACGCGGCCACCGGCACGGCCGTTTCGCCGCCGATGAAAAGCGGCGACTCGCAGGTGGCGATCACATGCAAGCCGCCTGTGTTTGCCACCAGAGTATCGATGAGCTCGGCCGCCGCTTCGCTCAGATGGTCGCAGTGATCGACGATCAGGAGCATGCGGCGTTCACCGATCTGTGCGGCCAGGTTGGCCGGCATCGGCAACTCGCTATCCGGCTCCAGGCCGACGGCCGCACCGATCGCGTTCGCAATGCGGTCGGGCTGTGCGAGCGAGGCAAGCGCCGCACAAAAATCACCGTCCGGAAAATGTGGCGCGAGGCGGCTCGCCGCTTCGATCGCGAGGCGCGTTTTGCCGACACCGGACGCCCCGGTCAGGGTGACGATGCGGCGCGTGGGCACCAGTGCGAGCAATTCGGACAACTCGGCATGACGGCCGATAAACGGCGACGGGTCGATGATCTGCGAGCGCAGCGACGTGACGGCGCTGGTCGGCAGCAACGCCGGAAATGCGGAAGCAGTTGGTGCGGCTGCGGCGGCCAGGCTCGATGCGGCGGTGACCGGCGCGAGCCGCGCGGAGGTAGCGGCTTTGGCATAGCCGGGACGCGCGGAGGCAGAACTGGCGCCACGCCACGTCGCGCTATAGGGCGCCACGTGCGGCGAACCGAACGTGAGTTCCGCCGAGATCGGCGGGCTGGCCGCGGCGGTCGCCGCGAACGCGGTGGCGAGCGACGCGGCAATGCTGCCGGCATTCGCCACCGGAAGATCGAGTCCGGCGTCGGGCGTTTCGAGTACGCGGATTTCACCCGCAAAGCGGTAACCGCGGCCGGCCACGGTCACGATCAGATCGCGGTCGTCGTCGAGCGCGCGGCGGATCGCGGAGATTTGCGCCTGCACCGTGTTCGCGTCGACATTGCTGCCCGGCCAGACGATTTCGCGCAACTCGGCGGTCGACACCACGCGGCCGCGCGCCTCGAGCAGGGCAGCGAGCATCGCGAACGGGCGCGCGCCGAGTTCGATGACGGCGCCGTCCGAAATCAGCAGGCCCACTTCGCGCGCGAGCCAGAATCGCGAAAAGGCGATCACCTGACCGGTGAGTCGCGGTAGCGACATGATGGGTCTCCGGCGTAGTTGTGTTTCGGTCCACCGGCGAGGGGTACTCGCGAGGCACGCATAACGAAAGACCGCGGTGCGGTATTCGTCAGACCTTTGTATTATCGCTCGGGAAGTGAACAATTGCTTGTGTAGCGGACACTTCTTCATTCCGGCTCGGGCTGCACGTCGGCGCGGATCGACTCCGTCAGGCGTCCGCGAGATCCCACTGCATCGTGTTGCGCAGCCACGCGACGCCTTCGCTGGGTGGCTCCGGCGGCACCGCTGCGGGGCGCGTCAAGGCGTAAAGATAGCTGTGAGCGGCGGCGAGGCCGCGGTTCGGCCGCGGCTCGTGATTGGTCAATATCGCTTCCTGAACGAAACCGAGGCGCTCCATCGAGCTATGCGCGGCGCCGTCCACGGCGCAGCACGCGAAGACGCGGTACACGCCGGGTTGTTCGATCAGCCAGTCGATCAGTTCCTGCAACGCGAGTATGCCTGCCCGGCGGCGTCGGGCGCCGCCATGCCGGCTGATGATCACACCGATCTCCACGCGCGGCAGCGTCGGCTTCAATTCGATCAGCGCGGTCAGCCGACCGGTTTCCTTGCATTCGAGCGCGTAGCGGATCAGGCTGCCGTCGTCCCAGCCGCGTAGCGCCTCGTCGACAAATTCGACGGTCTGCGCCACGCCGGTATGGCGCAGCACCGGCAGGTCGCGCATCGTGCCGGCGTCGCCGAGCATCTGATCGAACAGGGCGGGGGCATCGGCGAGGGTGAGCGGGCGCAGCCGCAAATAAGGCGTTTCCATGCTGTCGAGCGGGATGAAGCGCATGAGTCGGACTCCGAATGAGCGGCGAACCCGCGCAGTGTGCGGCCCGCGTGTGACTTGCGCACGACGGGCCGCGAACCGGCGTAAGGGGGTGCGAAGCTGTCTCCGGCTTCGCTTCGGCACACACCGGTTCGCACTGTGGCCGCGAGTGTCGTACGCCGGCTGTAAGGTCGAACAGAATGCCTGTTCGACGTCCCGTCCCGCGCTTCGTCACTGCAGCGCGCATTGCTATCAGGAGCCTCGCACCATGCCGGATTCCCCGTCGATTTCACGCTCGAGCAGCACGCTGCCGCTCTCCAATGTCGGCACGCAGTCGTCGCCTGACAGCGGCGGCCGCCCACCTGTCGATGGGCAGGCGCATGCCAGTCAGCAGGCGGATGCGAGTCTCAGCCAGCTGGCCGCCAACGGCAGCGGCGAGGCAAGCGGCAAGCGCAAGGGCGCTTCTTTCGCGGCTAACACCTCTTCAGCGGCGGCCCGGCCTGCGGTGCCTCAGCAAGGTGTCGGCGCGATGCCGGGCGTCGGGCCGGGCAGCCCCGGCCGCTTTGGCGCGTTGGCGCAGGGCGGGCTGGTGCAGGGCGGGCTGGCGCAGGGCGCGGCGAACGTGGCGACCAACACCACCGGTCTGGCCTCGGCAGGGTTGAACGTGCTGGGCGGCGTGATGCAACTGGAGCAGGCGGCGGTCAACCAGATCGCGGAGCTGTTGAAGCAGGGCGCGCGCAATATCGAAGAAGCGTCGAAGGGCTAAAGCGGGCTTAGGCCCGCAGCCAGAAAAACTCCCCGGAAGCGATGCCTTCAAACATCTCGTCGCTCGATTCGACGATGTTCTGCCGCCAGTAGCGGCCATGCTCCGCGTAGTGGGCGAGCAGATCGGCGAGCCCTTCGCCGTTCAGACCGTCGGCGAACGGCAAGCGCAGGACCAGCACCACGCCGCCCGTGTCCGTATCCAGTCCCAATTGCGCCTGGTCCTGCGCATAGATCAGCAGGTTGGCTTCGAGCATGAGCCGGAAGATGACGAGCGTGCGCCCGGCCGTCACCGTGCCGAAATGAAAATTCGCATACATCGCGTCGAGGTCGCGCTCGAAATAGTCGAGCCGCACGTCGAAGCCTTCGACCTCGATCGACCGTGTGCGCAGCACGTGCTCCGCGTCGCCGAGACCGACGGTCGCGCACAGGTCCATGATCAGACTGGTGTAACGCTCGCTGCTCATCCTCGTACCTTGACTGGGCGATGCGCGCGGGGTTCGGCGCGCCGCGGACGCGAGCCGCGTGCCGCCTGCGGCGAATGCCGGGAACGTTGCAAATAGGACGGCCGTATCCCGCGCGAAGCGGGACCGGCCGTGTGCGGACCGCCGCCAACGGCGAGCGGCCCGTAGCTGCGATGCCTAGCTGCCGCGCGACGCATCCTTCACGTTGTTTGCGCCGCTCTTTGCGACGTTCGCCACCGATGCATACATGCTTTGCTCGACTTGCATCTGGGCGGACATCATCGTCATCTGGTCCATTTCCTGCGTGAGACCAGCCATCATTCCGCCTGCGCTTCCTACTGACATAAAAACCTCCAGTGACTATGGGTAGAGAGTGAGTGGCCTATATCGAGACCTGCCGCCGCGCCGGTTGCTCGTGAGAGCAGGCCGCCGCGGCAAGCGCGTTGCCCGCGGAGCCCGGTGCGTGATGAGCACGAGATTCGCGGTGAGCGGTCGCGTCGCCTGATCAGGCGTGCGCGCCGGCCTGTTTTTCCTGCAGCCGCGCGATCACCCGCGACGCAGCGAGAAAGCCGCGGTAGAGCTTCGCCAGATTGCTGCGATCGAGGTCGGTTGCGCCCTGGGTTTCGCTGATGCGCTGCGCGGTTGCGTCGAGCGCCTGACGGATCGCTTCCACCTTCGGCGCGCCGTTCGGATCGCCGAGCGTCTTCTGCAAGTCGTTGAATTCGCTGGCGTGGGCTTCGAGTTGCTCGTACATGTCGATCTCCAGATTGAACGGGGCGGTGTGCGGATGTTGAATCAGCTGGACGGACCGCGCGGCTGCGCAGGTGGCAGCGTGGCGGGGTCGGGTAGCGGCACGACGCCGGCCGCGCTGCGGGTGACGGTGTCGTTGTCGACGACCGAGGGGTTGGCCGGGCTGATCCGATGCGATGGGGTCGCCGCGGCTGCCGCGTGCGCGGCTTGCGGGTTGCCGTTCGCGTCTGTATTGCCGTTGCCGTTGCCATTGCCATTGGTAAGCGCCGCGCCGCTTGCGCCCCCCGTAGCCGAAGCCGCGTTCGCCGCATCGCTTTCCGATGCCGGCGGATCGACCGCGTAGATATGCTTGACGCCGTCCGGCGTCTGCGCGTACCGGACGTCGTCGGAGGAAATCATTTCGGAGTACGACGCTGGGGTCGTATTGCCCGCGGCGACGTTAGCGTTCTCGGCGGCCTCGACCACCACGTTCTTCACGTTTGCGTCGAGATCCGCGCGCACGCGCGCCAGCGCGGCGTCGAGATCGGCGCGGCTGCTGACGGCGCCGGTCACCGCGAAGTTGCCGTCGCCGAGATAGCGAACGTGAGCGCCGGCAACGCCGAGCGAATCCTCGATGCTGCGCGCGTCGTTCTGCGCGACGTCGTAATTGCGCGAGATGCCCGTCGTCGAAATGCGCGCGAGCAGGTTGCGTACGGCGTCGTCGTCCGCGGGGCTCGTCACCATGCCGGTCACCACCACGGTGCTGCCGACCGCGTGCGCCTGCAAACCGCTCACATGGGCCGCGGCCAATGCCTCGCTGACGCGCTGCGCGCGGTCGTCGGCATTGCGCGGCAGGGCGGCGCGGCTCATCTGCGTGGTGGTCAGCAGCGAACCGGCGATGATCACGATGCCGAGCACGAAGCACGCCACCACGGCGCCCACATAACGGCGGCGTTTTTTGCGCTCGGCCGCGAAGCGCGCTTCGGCTGGGCGGGTCAGCAGCATCGACAGCAGATCGAGATCGGATGGCCACACGGCATCGTCCGCCCCGACGCACAGGATCATGTCGTCGAATTGCATCGGCACGAAGTCCACCAGCAGCACCACTTCTTCGGCGCCGGCCGGCTGCGCGTCCGCCGTGCCATGCGCCTGCGCCAAGGCCACGCGCTGCGCGCTGACCACGCCGCTCGCGTCGACGTGCAGCAGCGCATCCGCGCCCCGCCAGTCGGTGAGGCGGATATCGGCGTCGTCGTCGGCGCCGACACGGTGCGTGCCCGGCGTGAGCTGCAAATGCGCTCCCGCGTGAACGCCCGTCAGTATCCGCAGCAGTTTCATCGTGCTCGCACAAGGTGGGTGGGTGGACCGCCGGGGCGCGCGCGGCGCACGGCGCAAGCGGCCCGATCGACCTTAATGTAGCTGCCCGTCATGGCATGTCCCGCAGCGGATGCGAAGGCGCCGCATGGGATGCGAAGCCGCGCGGCAAAACGCCTAGCGGTTGCCGCCGGGAAAGGCGCGGCGCGCGCGTGGTGGTGACGAGGTCGAGGTCGAGGTCGAGGTCGAATACGGCTGCGCCGCGCCGGGTGCCGCCGCATGGGCGCTCGTTGCCGCGGCCGGCTGCGCCGTGCCGGAATCGAGCGCACCCGGGGAGGTTCCAGGCGTCTGCGCCGCCCCCGGCCCCGCCGACCGACCGAGCGCGCCAACCCGCAGCGCGCATAACGTGTCGATCGAGCGGGCGAGTTGCGGCGCGTTGGACGGTTTGTCGGCATGCAGCCATAACAACGGAAACAGCAGGTTGAAACGCTGCACCCGTTCCGGCGCCGGCAGTCGGGTAACACTCTGGCGAGCACCCTCGGATACCGGGCCGCCGGCGCGCTCACGCAACGCGGCCACACCGCACCCGGTCCCCGGCTGTGACGCCGCAATGCTGCCGATTTTCTGCTGCACGCCAAGCAGGTCGATCGCCTGTTCCAGCACGCGCGCGTCTAGCGGTATCTGTGGATTGCCGGCCAACTGCTCGCGCAGGTTCAACATATCGGTGCGCCATGCGTCGCGCACCGCCGCGGCGCGCGCGATTTCCTGGCCCGGCTGCGCGTACTGCGCAGCGATCGCGTCGAGCCGGCCGGGCGGCGGAGGCGGCACTGCGCCGCGATCGCCGCGCGCCTTGATCGCCGGCGCCGCGCCGGCATCATGCTCGTCGCCGTGATCGCCTTGTGAGTGATTTCCGCCGCCGCCACGTCCGCCGCCGTCGCGGTTGACCTTCTGGCCCTCGGCATGATGCGCTTCGGCGTCCTCCGGGCCGTCGTCGTCGAGCGCGGCGCTGTTGCCGCGCTGCTTCTTCGCGGCGCGCCGCTTGCGCGCCAGCTGATCCGCCATTCTCTTTGCGCGGACCGAGCTCACCGACGGACCACGCTGGGCGTCGCTGCCATAAGTGAAATTGGTGGTGCCGCGATACAGCGCCGCGAACTGCGCACCGTTGCGCGCACCTTGCGCGTTGGCGGCTTTCTGCTGCGCCTGGGCGACGTGCTGCGCCTGGGCCGCGGCCGTCTCGCTGCCTTGATGAGAGATGCGGCTCATGTCGATCGCCTCGCGGGTGGGTCAGGCAGTGCGCCGCTTTACAGCGGCACGGCCGCCTGCATCATTTCGTTGGCGAAATGCAGAATCGCCGCGCACGACAGCGGTGCGGCGACCACGATCGCCACAGTCACCGCGATTAGCTTGACCGCGTGCGACAGCGTCTGGTCCTGCATCGACGTGATCGCCTGCAGGAACGACACGCCTAGCCCGACCACCGCCGCGACGATCACCGCCGGCAGCGAAACGGTCAGGCACAGCAGCATGCCCTCGGTGGTGAACCGGATCAGCGAATCGATTTCCATGTGAGTTTTCCTGCGGGTTTTCCGGCTGATTGTCCTGATGCGTGACTTCGGAAACTGCGCTACCTGTAGGACATCACGAGACCGTGGATCAACGTCGACCAGCCGTCCATCACGACGAACAGCAGCAGCTTGAATGGAATCGCGACGTTGGTTGGCGTGACCTGATTGAGGCCCATCGCGAGCAGCACGTTGGCAATGATCAGATCGATGACGATAAACGCGATGTACAACAGAAAGCCGATCTTGAACGCGTCGGTCATTTCCGTCAGCGTGAAGGCGGGCGCGAGCACGATCAGATCGTCTTCCTTGATCTGCGCGGCTTCGTCCTTCGGCCACACTACGGAAGCGGAGCGCAGGAAGAAGCGTTTTTCGCGCTCGTTCGTGTGCTTGACGAGGAACGCGCGGAACGGCTCGCGTGCCGCGCCGAACGCCTGGATCAGCGCCTGCGAAGGCTGCGCCGCGAGCTGCTGGCCTTCGAGCGATTTTTCGGCGAGCATGCCGATCGGCGCCATCACGTAGATGGAGACCAGGATCGCAATGCCGTTGAGCACCATGTTCGGCGGCACTTGCTGCACGCCGAGCGCATTGCGCAACAGCCCCAGCGCCACGACGATCTTCGCGTAAGACGTGACGACCATGGCAACGAAGGGCAGCAGGCTGATCGCGACGACGACCAGCAGCAGCCCGGTGATATCACTGAATTGGACCATGCCTGTGCGCCATGCGAATGATGCGGATACCGAGATGCTCGCCGACCGTCACCAGCTCGCCATAGCCGATGGTCTGTCCGTGCGCGACGAGCCGCAACTGGGCGTCCGCCACGGGCACCGGCAGCTCGAGCACATAGCCGGGGCCGAGCGTCGACAATTGGGCGAGCGGTAGCGCCACCGTGTCGATCTCGAACTGCACCGGCAGTTCGAGTTCGCCGATCCGGATGGGATCGGCGGGGTCGTCGATGGCGAGCCCGGCGTCGGCGCTCGCCGGGTCCAGCTCTTCTGACATGTTCGGCTCCTTGACGATGACGAGCGACGGCCCGTCGATTTCCACAGCGGCACACAAACGGGTGAGCCCAGGGGTTCCCCACGCGGCGACGGCACGTGGCCGCGCATGGGAAGCAGATAAGTCGTTCGAGGCATCGAGCAGCGTTGCGTCGAGCGAAGGGAAGGTGGCGCGCAGCAGCACGTCGCCCGGTTCCAGCGCGTTCAGCGTGTCGACGGGCAAGCGCTTGAGCCCGAGAACCAGGCAGCCGGGGACGGCGAGGTCGAAGGCGGTTCGGGTTGCCTGAGCGAAGGATGCGGAGGTTTCGACCGATGTGCATGACGCGCCCGGAACATCCGCGGCGGGCGCCACGGCTGATGGAGCCAAAGCAGTGGGTTCGGTACGCAATAGCCGGTCGAGCAGGTCGTAGCACGCGGGATCGGCGCTGAGCGCGATCCGATGGCGGCGTTCATCGAGTGCGAACGAAAGCGCCACGACAGGCGAAACGTCCGAAGCCTCGCCCGTTGGCCTGCGCGTCGAAATCGCGCCGCTCAGGCGGCCGCGGCGAGCGGCTATGACGCGTGGATCCCCGAAGCCCGCGCGGATCAATCGCTCGAACAGCGGTTCCAGCACGACGCCGGCAACCGCGTGGCGCAACGCGACGTCGGCGGGCGGCTTCTCTGCAAGTGCGTTGCTGTCCGGCCACGCGGCGATGGCGAGGGCCGGATAGGCGTGCAGGTCGAGGGCCACGCGCACGGCGACGGGGGATATGGCGTTCTGAGGCGCGCACGTCAGTTCGATGACGCCGGGGTCCGCGTAAGCCGCATCGACGCTATGTGTATCGACCAAGGCCGCTTGCCATTCGGTGACGCCGAGCGCCGCATGTAGATATCCGGCGACGCGCGCATCGCAGAGCGTGCGCGTCACGCGAGCGGCGGCGGGCGTGACCGCAGGCAAACGCAGCGGCGCGATTGGCGCGACTGGCGCGACAGATGCGATTGGTGCGATCGAAGCGACCGGCGCCACAAAAGCGACCGATGCAACCGATGCAACCGATGCAACCGATGCAACCGATGCAACCGGCGCAACCGGCGCTCCGGCAACCCCCACGTCACCCGCAATACGTGCCATGTCCGCTTCCCGCGCACGCGCGGCATGCGGATCGGTCGCGGCTTCGTCTTCGGTTGTCGGCTCGTCGAGCGGATAGGCCATGCGTAGGGAATCTGTCACCAGACCGTGAGTTCGATTTCGCGGGCTTCACCCCACGCGCGCAGCAACGTGTCGAGTTCTCGTTCGAGCAGTGCGCTGTGTTCCAAGAGTAGTTGCCTCGTCGCCGTATCCGGCGTGTCGAACCGAAGCTGCAGACTGAAACGCGAAAGCGTCAGATACAGCGTGGTCTGCGGCAGCAGTGTCTGATCGAGCGGCAACTGCACTTCCCAGTTGCCGGCTTCGGCAATCGAAGGATCGCCGCAGAACGCGCCGATCTCCCGCGCAAGCGAGCCGAGCAGTTGCACGAAGCGCTGCTGCTGCCGGTAGACGGCGGTCACGACCGGCGCCGCGGCATCGGTGACGCGCGCGCCGATCGCCAGACGCTCGGGCGAGGGCATGCCAGCCGCGCCTGAAGAATCCGCGTGAGCGCCGCAGGCGACGTTCGCGGAAGCGTCCGCGCCCGCATCGCCGCCGCTGTGCGCGAACGGGCGCGGTGCGGGCGGCGCAGTCGCCTGCGCGCCGACTTCGAGGGCATCGTCGTCACCGCCTTGCGAGCCGGCATGCGCATCGGTATTCGCCTTGCCGTTGAGCCGCTGCAATGCACGCCGCCGTCCGAGCAGCGACGCATAGTCGAAACCCCGTCCACCCGGCCGACGCGATCCCATGGATGCGTCGGTCTCATCGGGCGTCTCACTGTCCGCCTCGCCGGGAATCACGCGCACGTGGCGCGAAACGATATGCGTCATCGCGACGGCCTCAGATCGACACGCGGCCGAGCGGCCGCAATTCGACGTGCTCGCCGAGTTCCTGATACGAATACACCGCGAGCCAGCCGAGCCGCGCCTCGATCATGCGCCGCACGTAACGGCGAATATCCATCGACGTCACCAGCGCCACCCCTTCGCGCGGCGCGGCGCCGACGAAGGACTGGATCTTGTCGATCAGCAAGGTGGCTTCGTCGGGCGGCAAGGCGAGGAAATTGCCGGTCGGCGTCTGCTTGATCGACTGACGGATATGCTGCTCCACCGGCATGTCGAACAGCACCGCCGACAAGGTTCGCGCGCCGCTCGCGGCACGATGCGCGAGAAAGCGCGAGAGATCGCCGCGCACGTATTCTGTGAGCATCAGCATGTCCTTCTCTTTCGGTCCCCACGCGATCAGACTCTCCATGATCGTGCGGACATTGCGGATCGAGATCTGCTCTTCGAGCAGGCGGCGCAGCACGTCGGCGATCCGTTGCGGCGGCAGCACCTTCTGCACTTCGGCAACGAGGCCCGGATAGTCGCCCGCCAGCTGATCGAGAATCCACTGCACTTCCTGAATGCCGAGAAAGAGCGGCGCGTGGCGCCGCATCAGCGCCACCGACGCATGCGCGAGGGCCTGTTCCGCGCGCCATACCGGTGTTTTGGGCGGCACCGCGCGCTCTTCGAGCCAACGCGTCGGCGTGCCGCTCGTGTCGAGCGGCGGTCCCGGTTCGCTTTGAGCGATGAGCGCGTCCATGGCCCGGCTTTCTTCGCTCGTGAGCGTGACGGGTGCGGCCGAATGCGCGAGCAGGCCGGCTTCGGGCAACATCACTTTGCCGGCGGGGAGTTCGAGCGTGAGTTGCGGCACATCGTGCACGAGGATCTGGCAGGTGGAGGGCGGCAGCGCGGCATAGGTCCACATGGTGATGCCTGGAAACGGCAGGCCGAGTTCTTCCTGCAAGCGCGCGCGTTCGGTTTCGAACGACTTGTCGAGTGCCGGCATGGTCAGCCGGGCGACCAGGTCCGGCGCGATGCGAACGCCGAGCGGGCAGGTGAACTGCGGTGCGCGCGCGAGAATCGCGGGCACGTCGATCTTCGAACCCGAGCGTTGCATGGCGTGCAGCGATTCGCGTTCGTGGTTCTGCTGCTGCGGCTTCTTTGCGTTCAGGCGCCATGCGGTGAAGGCGAGTGTGCCGGCGAGCAGCAGGAAGAGCGCAGCGGGAAAGCCGGGCACCGCGGCAAAGCCCAGCAGCAGTACGGCTGCGAAATACAGCGCGCGCGAACTGGAACCGAGCTGGCGGCCGATCTCGTCGCCGAGCGAACCGGGCTTGAGCTGCCGTTCATCCGCGACGCGCGTGATCATCACGCCGGCCGCCACCGACAACAACAGTGACGGAATCTGCGACACCATCGCATCGCCGACCGAGAGAATCGAAAAGCGATTCGCCGCTTCGCCCGCGCTCATGTTGTGATAGGCCACACCTACTGCGATCCCCGCGACGATATTGATCATCGTGATGATCAATCCGGCGATCGCATCGCCTTTGACGAACTTCATCGCCCCGTCCATGCCGCCGTGCAGCTGGCTTTCGACGGCGAGCGTCGCGCGTTTGCGGCGCGCTTCTTCCGCGGTCAGCAGATTGGCGCGCAGGTCGGCGTCGATACTCATCTGCTTGCCCGGCAGCGCGTCGAGCGTGAAGCGCGCGCCGACTTCGGCGACCCGCTCCGAACCCTTCGCGATCACGATGAACTGCACGGTGGTGATGATGACGAATACCACCAGCCCGACCACCAGATTGCCGCCCACCACCAGTTCGCCGAAGCTCTCGATGATATGGCCGGCCTCCGCATGCAACAAAATCGACTTGGTCGACGCGATGTTCAGCGACAGCCGGTACAGCGTGGTGAACAGCAGCAGCGAAGGAAATGCCGAGAGCGACACCACGTCCGGCACATACATGGTCACCATCAGCAAGGTCACGCTGATCGTGATGTTCACGCCGAGCAGAATGTCGATCAGCGTCGGCGGCAGGGGCAGGATCATCAGCGAAATGATCGCGACGATCAGCGCCACGATGCCGATTTCACCGCCGGCAGGAAGTTTCAGCGTCTTCAGCATGGTGGGTCTCGTCAGTGGAGGGCGGGCGGCGGACCGGGCAGGTGCGTTGCGGAGGGATCGGCAGGCGCTGCGGCGTCAACGGCCGGCTCGCCCGACGCGCGGCGCGCGCCGATCGCATCGACCCAGCGCAGAATCGCCGCGACCGTCTCGAACAATTCTTCGGGAATCGGCTGATCGACGCCGACCTTGTACAGCGCCCGCGCAACAGGCGGATTGCCGATGATCGGCACGCCCGCGTCGCGAGCCGCACGGCGCAACTCGGCGGCGTGCTCGTCCATGCCTTTGGCGATCACGCGCGGCAGCGGATGTTCGTCGGGCGCGTAGCGCACGGCCACCGAATAGTGAGTGGGATTGACCACCATCATGTTGGCCATGCCGACTTTCGATTGCGGCGGCGCATTCAGCATTTCGCGCGCGAGGCGCCGCCGTTCGCCCTTGATGCGCGGATCGCCTTCCTGATTCTTGTGCTCGCGTTTGACCTCGTCTTTCGACATCTTCATCTTCTTGAGGAACATGAAGCTTTGCAGCTTGACGTCGGCGGCGCCGACCAGCACGAATACGGCCGCGGCAACCATGAAGAGCTTGATCAGCAGGTCCCAGAACATGCGCGCGAGTTCCGGCAGGGGCTGATACAGCGAGCCGACGATCAGTGGAAAAAGCCACTTGATGGTTTGCCACATCACGCAGAACACGATCACCGCCTTGACGATCATCTTCGCGCACTCGATCAGCGTGCGAACCGAGAAAATCCGCTTGAGGCCCGCCATCGGGCTGACGGCCTTCGGATCGGGCGTGATCGGTTTGGTGGCGATCTGCATGCCGACCTGGCCGATCGAACCGGCGATCGCGGCGAGCGCCGCAATGCAGATGCACGGCACGATCGCCGACAGCGCGAGGCCGCCGATCCTGTAGAACTGCGTCTGCAGATTGGTCAGAGAATGATCGCCGTTCACGAAGCCCGTGGCGATCAGCACCGCTTCGCGCATCGCATCGCTGAAGTGGCTCGCGCCGGCCATCAGCAACAACACGACCGCCGACATCGAGATCGAATCGGTCAAGTCGCTGCTGCGGGACACCTGACCGTCCTTGCGCGCGTCCCGCAGCTTTTTCTGGGTTGGCTCTTCGGTCTTTTCGTCGCTCATGTCGGCTCGGGCGCAATGGGAAGAAGGGCGTGGGCGGGCGGGGCAGGCGGCGGGTTCACGCATCGAGCGCGAGGCAGGCGCCGCTTATTCCGCCTGACGATAGCGCCCGCTGTCTTCGCGCGAGCCCGTCGAAGCGAAGCGGGCGCGCGCATTACGAAGCGGGCGTTCGGCTTCGCATCGCATGCGCTCACTTCGCATCCAGCGGCTTGCCGCCGCGTGCCGGTTGCTATGTTTGCGTCATCCCTTCCGACCGGCTGCAAACGGCCCGGTCGGCCTCAACGCTTCTGTCAGGAGCCCCTCGCCATGACCGTCAGCACGCCGGAATATCTGAACTGCAGCCCCGATGTCGTCGGCGGCCTGATCGAAACCGTGTCGACCGCGTTGCTCAGCAATTTCCCGAAGGTGTCGGCCGACCCGTACGACATCGAACTCGTGCTCGACGCGCTGCGTGTGCTGCGTCCGCGGGTTGCCGAGATCGACACGCTCGACGGCATTTTGCATATGGTGCGCGGCCACTGGGACGACGCTATCCACGTGCTGCGCCAGGTCGGCGAGAACGCGCCGCGCTTCGGCTACGCCAAGGCGCTGCTCGCGTTCTGTCTCTCCGCGAAGGGCGACCCCGACTGGAAGCAATGCGCGAGCGAAGCCATGGAAAACAATCCGACACGCGACACGCAATCGCTGGTTCGCGCGCTCGAAGCGCGCGAAGACCTGCTTAACGCAATGAAGGTGAAGCGCGCCGGCGGCCAGTTCGTCACGCCGAAATCCGTGGAGGCGCTGGCGGAGTTCGACGCGCAAACGACCGGGCATGTCGAGTCCGAAGTCCAGCCGGGCGCTCAGTCCGCGCCGGTCTCGCCCGCGCCGGTCACTGCCGATTACGCGCACCAGTCCTTCCTGCGCGCCTGATTTTCGCCGCCAAGCCGCGACTGGTTTTTCCACCTGTTTCCGGAGCCGCACATGACTGTCAATGCCACCACGACCGCCTTGCAGGCCTCGCTCGAGCAGATGTCGCAAGGCGCGGGCGCCGCGCCGGCCGCGCAGAGCACGCCCGAACTGGCCGACAAGTTCCAGTCGCTGATGCAGAAGGCGCCGATGAGCGCGCCCGCCACGCCGCAGCAGGACGGCACCGCGGTCGCCTCGAAGCTGGTGGCGTCGCAGGACGCCGAGTTGCAGCACACCGTCAACGATGCGCTGCAACTCGCCCAGCAGGCGCCGACCATGACCATGAACGAGATGAGCGCCGGCACGATCCGCATGACGCTCGAACTCGCCAGCACGCAACTCGACCTGGAAGCGAAGATGGGCGTGGTGGATTCGTCGAAGTCGGCGATCGAAACGCTGATGAAGAACCAGTAGCGCACCTGCGCACGCCACCCCGCCGGTGGCGCAGCGCCTGCGCGAACCCTGAGCACTCGATGCGAGACGCCGCCACCATGTTCGACCGCCTGCCGATTCGCCGCCGCGCCACACCGTTCGTCTGCGTGCTCGCGTTATGCGTGCTGCTGAGCGGCTGCAAGAAAGAGCTGTACGGCAACCTGTCCGAGCAGGACGTCAACGAGATGGTGGTCGCGCTGCTGGAGCGCGGCGTGGATGCGTCGAAAGATACGTCGGATGCGGGCAAGACCTGGTCGCTCGACGTCGACGACGCGCAGATGGTGCGTGCGATGGAAGTGCTGCGCGCGCGCGGTCTGCCGCACAACAAGTTCGACGATCTCGGCGCGCTGTTCAAGAAAGACGGTCTGGTGTCGACGCCGACCGAGGAGCGCGTGCGCTTTATCTACGGCACCTCGCAGGAGCTGTCGTCGACCTTGTCGAAGATCGACGGCGTGCTGGTCGCACGCGTGCAGATCGTGTTGCCGAACAACGACCCGCTGGCGCAGACCATCAAGCCTTCGTCGGCGGCGGTGTTCATCAAATATCGGCGTGACTCGGACATTGGCGCGCTGGTGCCGCAGATCAAGACGCTCGTCATGCATAGCGTGGAAGGGCTCACCTACGATCAGGTCAGCGTGACGGCGGTCGCGGCGGACCCGGTCGAATACTCGCAACTGCCGCAGAGCAATGGCATGCCCGCGTGGCTGATGGGTGTGCTCGCCGGCGTGGTCGTGCTCGTCGCGACCGCGCTGCTGGTGCTCGCGCGCCGTGGCGTACTGGCGGGGCGGCCGGGCGGTAGGACGGGCGGCGAAACGGGCGGCAAAACGGGCGGTGCTGCGACGGGGGGGCATGCAACGGGCGAGCCCGCGAGCGGCCGCATGGCTGGATTGCTCGCGCGTTTGCGCCGTCTGCGCCCCGCGAACTGATCCGGCGAAGCGGCTGCGATGAACGCCCCGACCGATTTGCCTTTCATGCGGGTGGCCGCGGCGCTCGACTGCTATCGCCGCAACCTTGCGAGCGTGGCGCGCTGGGCCGATCCGTCCTGGAGCGCCGCCTTGCTCGGCGCCAATGCGGTGCAGTTGCAACACTGGCAGGGCGCGCTCGAGCGTGCCGGCGCAGCCGCCGTCGAAGCCTGTTCCCATGCCCTTGCCGATGCCGCCGGCGTCAGGCCGCCTGCGTTCGCCTCGCTGACCCATGCCGCGCTGAAGCCCTCGCCTGCGGGCACGGCTCAGCCCAATGCGGTGCTGCTCGACGTGCTGCCGGCCGGTCGCTCGCTCCAGGTTCTGCGCATGCGCGCATTGTCGTTCCGGCGCGCCGAGGTGCGCCGTTTGATCGACAAGCGCACGCGATCGCAACTCTCGGAATGGACGGGTGTGGGCATCGACCGCCTCACTCAGGACGCCCATCTCGCCGATGCGCCCGATATCGCACGATTGGCCGCGCGGGCGGCGATGCCGCCGTTGACAGCACTTGATGCCGGCACGCTGGCGGCGGAAGGCTGTGCGTTGCTCCTGCGTGACCTGGGCCGGGTCAACGCAGCAAACGGTGCAGGCAGTGCGAACGACAGCATGCGTGTGGCGTTTCCCTTGCTGAGGCTCGCGTTGCCGCGCGCGCTGCTCACGCCGGCATGGCTCGCGTGCGTGCCCGACGAGCTCGACGCGCCCGGTTCCGCCAGGTTATTCGCGCGTCTATCCGATCTGCTACCGGAGTTTGCATGGCTATTTGGTTGAAGCACGCGCGCTCCGCCTTGGGCGATATCGACGTCTGTGGTTCGTCAGCCCGGGTCGGCGCGGCCGCCGATGTAATTCCCCGCGCGACCTTCGGCGAACTGGTCTCGATCGATGCGGCGTATGCGGCGCTCGCCGCCGATCGCGATGCGCTGCTTGCGAGCGCGCGCGAGGAGGCGGCGAGCATCGTCGACGCGGGGCATGCGCGGGCCGCAGCCATCGCCGAACAGGCGCAACGCGAATACGACACCGCCAGCGAGCAGGGCTATCGCGACGGCTGCGACCGCGCGCTCGCCGACTGGATGCAGCGTCTCGCCGACGTCGCGGACGCGCAGAGCCAGTTGCAGATCCGCATGCGCGAGCGGCTGGCGCAGATCGTCGCGTCGGCGGTCGAGCAGATCGTGCGCGTGGAGCGGCACGAGGCATTGTTCGAGCGCGCGCTCGCCACCGTCGACCGCATCGTGGAAGGCGCGACCTACCTGCGTGTCGCGGTCCACCCCGACGACTATGCCGAGGCCAAGGCCACCTTCGACCGGCTTGCCTCGCGCTGGCGCGATCTCGGTCAGCCCATACCGCTTTCGGTGATGGCGGACAAGCGGCTCGAGCCCGGCAGTTGCGTGTGCGAGTCCGACTTCGGCACCGTCGACGCGAGCCTCGATACGCAATTGCGCGCCATGCGCAGCGCCGTGTCACGTGCGCTGAAACGCTCGGTCGAAGAAGCCGATGCGCAGGGCGAAGAGCGGGCGCGCGGCGATGCGGATAACGACGCCGACGACTACGACAGTCGCGCTGACGGGGAAGCGGCATGAGCACGCCGTGGTTCACCCGGACGATCGATTTCGACCGGCTTACCGACGAGATCGAACGCGAGATTCTTGCTGTTCCGGGCGTGACGCGCACCGGTAAAGTACTGGAAGTGATCGGCACGCTGATCAAGGTGGCCGGTCTCGATCTGTCGCTCGGCGAGTTGTGCGAATTGCGCGCGCCGAACGGCACGTTGCTTCAGCATGCCGAGGTGATCGGCTTCACACGCGAGGTCGCGCTGCTCTCGCCGTTCTCGCGCCTCGAAAACATTTCGCGCTCGACTCAGGTAATCGGTCTCGGCCGCTCGCTCGCCGTGAAAGTCGGCGACATGTTGCTCGGCCGCGTGATCGACAGTCTCGGCGAACCCGTGGATGGCGGCCCGCCGATTCATTCCGACACGCTGCGGCCGATTTTCGCGGCGCCCCCCGATCCGATGAGCCGCCGCATGATCGAGGCGCCGTTGCCGACCGGCGTGCGCGCCGTCGACGCGATGATGACGCTCGCCGAGGGCCAGCGTATGGGCATTTTCGCGCCGGCCGGCGTGGGCAAGAGCACCTTGCTCGGCATGTTCGCGCGCGGCGCTTCGTGCGACGTCAACGTGATCGCGCTGATCGGCGAGCGCGGTCGCGAAGTGCGCGAGTTCGTCGAGCTGATTCTCGGACCCGAGGGCATGGCGCGCTCGGTCGTGGTATGCGCGACCTCGGATCGTTCGTCGATGGAGCGCGCCAAGGCGGCCTACGTCGCGACCGCGATTGCCGAGTACTTTCGTGACCGCGGTCAGCGCGTGCTGCTGATGATGGATTCGCTGACGCGCTTCGCGCGCGCCGGCCGCGAGATCGGTCTTGCGGCCGGCGAGCCGCCCGCAAGACGCGGCTTCCCGCCGTCCATCTTCGCCGAATTGCCGCGCTTGCTGGAACGCGCGGGGATGGGCGAGACCGGCTCGATCACCGCGCTCTACACGGTGCTCGCCGAAGACGACAGCGGCAGCGATCCGATCGCCGAAGAAGTGCGCGGCATTCTCGACGGCCATATGATTCTGTCGCGCGAGATCGCGGCGAAGAACCAGTACCCCGCGATCGACGTGCTCGGCAGTTTGTCGCGCGTCATGCCGCAGGTCGTGCCGGACGGCTACGTGCAGGCTGCGGCACGGATTCGCGAACTGATGGCGAAGCATCGCGAGGTGGAGATGCTGTTGCAGATCGGCGAGTATCAGCCCGGCTCCAATCCGCTCGCCGACGAAGCCATCGGCAAGGCCGATGCGATCAGGGCGTTTCTGTCGCAGCGCACCGACGACTACGCCGCGCCGGGCGACACCGAAGCGCTGCTGTACGAATTGAGCGGGCTCGGCTGATGGCCGCAGGATCGATGGGCATGCAGCAGCGGCGCATCGTCGCGCTCGAGCGATCGTGCACGCGGCGCCGGCGTCTGGACGAAACCTTGCGCGCGACGCTTGCGGCGCAGCGCAATGTGCAACTTCAACTCGAAGCCGCGCGTGATGCCAAGGCCGAGCGACACGCGCACGAGGCCGGCGTGCTGCAGTTCTACCAGCATCGCATGGACGGCATGATGACGGGCAGCGAGCCGTTCTCGCTCGACGATCTGAACAACTGCCGTTTGTATATCGGCGTGGTGAGCGACCGGTTGCGCCTACTCGAAACGGAACTCGCGCAGGCCGAAGCCGCGGTAAAGAGCAATAGCGCCGCGATCGCGCAGACGCAACGCGACATCGCGCTGAATCAAGGCCGCATCGATTTATGCGGCGAGCGGATTCGCGACATTCGCCGCGTTCAGGACAATGCCGCCAGCGACGCGAGCGACGAGGAGGCTGAAGAAACCGCGCTGGCGCGACGTTTTCAGGCGCGCGGAGCGCACCCATGAACGACATCTTTTCCGCGCTGCCGCAACTCGGCACGCTGCTCGTCGGCTACATCACGTTGATCGGCGTGTGCTCGCTGCGCCTGTTCATCGTGATGTTCATCTTCCCGCCGACCGCGGACGGTTTGCTGCAAGGCGTGGTGCGCAATGCCGTGGTGGTGCTGTTCAGCGCCTATGTCGCTTACGGTCAGCCCGTCGCGTTCATGCAATCGCTGCACGGCGTCATGCTGCTGGAAGTGGGGTTGCGTGAAGCGCTGATTGGACTCGTGATCGGCTTTGCGGCCTCGGTCGTGTTCTGGGTCGCGGAGGGCGCGGGCACCTATATCGACGACCTGACCGGCTATAACAACGTGCAGATCACCAATCCCACCCGTCAGGAGCAATCGACGCCGACCGCCACGCTGCTCGGACAGATCGCCGCCGTCGCGTTCTGGGCGCTCGGCGGCATGACCTTTCTGCTCGGCACGCTGTATGAGTCGTATCACTGGTGGCCGATCGTGTCGGCGGGGCCGAACGTGTCGAACATACTCGAATCGTTCGTGCTCACGCAGACCGACACGCTGATGCAAACCATCGCCAAGCTCGCCGCGCCGATGATGTTCATTCTGCTGCTGGTCGATTTCGCCTTCGGCTTTGCCGCGAAGTCCGCCTCGAAGCTCGATCTGATGACACTCAGTCAGCCGGTCAAGGGCGCGGTGACGGTGTTGATGCTGGCGCTATTCGTCGGCATCTTTGTCGACCAGGTGCGCGATCAGGTGACCTTGCGCGGTCTCGAAGCGCAGTTTCGCGTACTGAACGAAAAGACGAAAACGCCGGCCCCTTCGGAGACACCGAACGCATCGAGCACGCCGAACCTTGCGACGCCGTCAGGCAAGCCTTGAGCTTGCGTTGAGAATGCGTGGCGAAACGCGGCTGCGCGGCCGCATCGATGCAAAACTCAAACCTTCTCAAATGCGCCGCAAATATCAGATTAATTGAAACTTCGCTTCAGGCGGCTCGCTACATTGACTCCACTCGACGCATCGCGCATGTCGCCTGCGACGCGTTCCCGCACTCAGAGGAGTCGTCCATGTTCTCGATGCTTTACTTCCCCGTGGTATCCGCGCTCGCGACGCCCGCACCGTCTGCTCACCCGGCATTGTCCAGCCGTTTTCTCGAGACGTTGCTCGACGGCAAGCTGAACGCCGCGAGTCAGCTCGCGAGTCGCTGGGCCGACGAAGCGGGTCACGCCGAATTCGCCCCGCATGCGCTGCAACTGCACGCCGACATGCAACTGATGCTCGGCATCGAAGTCGAGGCCGAGGAGAACTACCGTCGTTCGCAAAAGCTGAGTCGCTCGTCCAAGCATGCCATTCGTACCGCGTCGTGCCGCAACGCCGCCTGGCAGGCGTTTTTCCGGCATCGCCTCGGCACAGCGCTGGCGTGCTTTTCACGTGTGGCCGATGAGCCCGGCATCGAACCGGCGCGCGCCGTGGAAGCGCACTTCGGCATTGTCTGCGTGCTCTACGAACTGGGCCGCACGAGCGAAGCCGCCGACGCCATCGACGATCTCGTCGAACGGGTGGAGCGCGATCTCGACGATGCAGCGGGTCATTGGCATGCATTGCTCGGCACGCTGCGCTTCGACCTCGCCGTGCAGATGGAAGTGCGTAACGCGACGGCGTTGCGCGATCATGTCTACTGGCAATCGGGCTTGTCGAGCGAACGCGTGCCGCGGCCGGGCCGGGGCGCCGATGCAAGCGTGGACAGTCTCGCGCGCGCGGTGTTCGGCGTGCGCTCGCCGCTGCTGCGCGCGCGCATCGACTACCTGCAGCAACTGCGTCTGGCCGCCTGCGCGGATCGTGACGCGATCGGCGCATTGCAGCAGCATCTGCATTGGTCGCGCGAGCAGGGAATCGGCGACTATCAGCGCACGCTGCGCCTTGAGATCGCGCTGGCGACGCTGGCGGGCGCGGCGCCTCATCTGGCCTGCTCGATTCTCGAACCGCTGCATCAGATCGGCCGCAACGGCACCACCGGCCACCGTCAGCTCGAATATCTCTACTGCAGCGCCAAAACGCGCCAGGCCGAAGGCCGCGCGCAGGAGTCGCTGCAACTCTATAGCCGCTATGCGCTCGTGGCCATGCAATGCCTGCGCGAAGATTCGCAAACGCGCGCGCCGTTCCTGCAGCGCGGCGCGAAGGCCTCGCCCCAACTCGACGATGTCGGCGCGCGTCTGCCGGCCAAGTATCGCCGCGCATACAGCTACGTGCTCGACAACCTCGACCGGCGCGATCTGTCGGTCCGCGAAGTAGCGGCCGAGATCGGCGTGACCGAGCGCGCGTTGCAGAGCGCGTTCAAGAATTTCCTCGGCCTGTCGCCGACCGAACTGATCCGGCGCCAACGCATGGAGCGGATTCGCGCGGAACTCACCGACCGGTCGTATTCGAGCGATCGCGGCGTGTTGGGCGCCGCGAGTAAATGGGGCGTGCAAAACCGCTCGACGCTCGTCAACGGTTATCGCAAGCAGTTTCATGAAGCGCCGTCCGAGACGCTCGAGCGATAGCGCCGTCGCGCTTGCGGCTCGGGTTGCTGCTCCGGTTGCTGCTCCGGTTGCTGCTCCGGTTGCGCTGGGGCGCTCGCGGTTTTTCCATCACCCTCACACAGTCGACTCCATGAAATCGAAGACGCTGTTCTGCGCCGCGTGGCTCGCGGCGTCCCTCACGTTGAGCACGCTGCAACCCGCCAGTGCGGCGCCCGTGCGGTGGCGCGGTACGACGGTGCATATCGCCGTCGAAGGCAAGGATCTCAAAGACGTGCTGCGCGATTTCACCGCGAGCCAGGGCGTGGCCGCGTCGATCGCGGGCAATGTTCAGGGCGCGGTGACGGGCCGCTTCGACATGTCGCCGCAGCGCTTTCTCGACACGCTGGCGTCGACGTTCGGTTTCGTCTGGTTCTATGACGGCAGCGTGCTGTCGATCAGCAGCGCCAACGACGTCACCCACCAGGTGATCAAGCTCGATCACGCATCCGCTTCCGATCTGCGAGCAGCGTTGCATACCATGAGTGTCGACGACGCGCGCTTCCCGGTCGTATACGACGAGAGCGCGGGCACGGCGATCGTCAACGGTCCGCCGCAGTATGTGCAGATGGTGAGCGAGATCGCAAAACGCCTCGACGACAATGCGAGCCGCCGCAGCGGCTCGGTGATTCGCGTGTTCAAGCTCAAGCACGCATGGGCCGCCGATCACAAGGTGCAGATCGACGGCAACACGATCACCGTGCCGGGTGTGGCCACCGTGCTGTCGAACATGTATCACGCCAGGCAGGAGAAGGGTGGCGGTCAGTCGCAGACCTCGGTAGCGCCGAACATGCAGCGCGTGCCGGCCATGAACGACGTGGGCGGAGGCAATAGCGGCGGCGGCCAGATGAACCCGCCGTTGCCGCCCAATATGGCCGACGGCCAGGGTGGGGCGCTCGGCGGGCTGGTCGGTAATGCGCAGCCGTCCAACTACGGCAGCACCGGCAACGTCGGCTACGCGAATGCGCCTGGTGCTTCGCAGACGAGCCCGCCGAGCGGCGGCGATCTGACCTTGCCGATCATGCAGCCCGATCCGACCACCAACTCGGTGCTGATCCGCGATACGCCGCAGCGCATCGACCAGTACGCTTCGCTGATCGATCAGCTCGACACGCGGCCCAAGCTGATCGAGATCGAGGCGCACATCATAGAAATCGACGACGACGTGCTCGCGCAAATCGGCGTGGACTGGCGCGCGCATAACAGTCATCTCGACTTCCAGACCGGTACCGGAACGTATCAGCAGAACAGCTACGCGAACGGCTCGATCAACCCGAACTTCGGCACCACGACACTCGCCGACGGCACCACGGTGGTCTCAGCGACACCGGTCGGCGCCTCGATTACCGCCGTGCTCGGCGATGCGGGGCGTTATCTGATGGCGCGCGTCAACGCGTTGCAGACCACCTCGAAGGCAAAGATCGATGCGTCGCCGAAGGTCGCCACGCTCGACAACGTCGAAGCCGTAATGGACAACAAGACCAAGTTCTTCGTGCGTGTGTCCGGTTATACGTCGGCGGATCTGTACAGCGTGTCGACCGGCGTCTCGCTGCGTGTGCTGCCGATGGTCGTGCAGGAGGACGGCCAGATGCGCATCAAGCTCGAAGTGCATATCGAAGACGGTCAGCTCACCGGCCAGCAGGTCGACAACATTCCGGTCATCACCAGCAGCGAGATCAATACGCAGGCCTTTGTCGGCCAGGGCGAGAGCCTGTTGATCGCCGGCTATAGCGTGGACAACAACTCGAACGGCGTGACCGGCGTGCCGGGCTTATCGAAGATTCCGCTGATCGGCGCACTGTTCCGCTACAACAACGATGAGCGCTCGCATATGGAACGCGTCTTTCTGTTGTCGCCGCGAGTGCTGGATCTGTAATCGGAAGGCCGCTGCTGAACGCGGGGGCACGTGCGGCGTCAAGTTCGACGTCGTAAGTGCCCCCACTTGCGATTGGCACACCCGATTTCCTCAGCGGTGGTGTGCGTCCCTTTGCCCGTGCATTAGCGCCGCCGCCCGTTGCTGCCCAGCAGCGCGGCGGGAATCGGGAACGACGTCAAGGCCGACGAAGCCTCGCTTACCGACGATTCGGCACCGCGCGTGCCGATGCCCGCAACCGGGTTCACGATATGCGCGGTGCCGCTGTGCCACATGGCGGCATACTGAGCCCACGGTTGCGCGCTGCGAGCGGCTTCACTGTCTTTTTCGTGGACATCGAGCGTTCGGGAAACGCGCGCGGTTTGCCGGATGCCTTGTCTGTTCCCTTCGTCGCGAGCGATATCGACGACTTCTGTGATCGCCTCGATCGCATCGACGGCCCGCTCGGCCTCGCTGATCACCGGCATGATGGCATCGGCATCCTGCTTGCCGTCGCACAACTCGACGCGATATCCGTGTGCATACATCGTGCGTAGCTGAACGCCTGACGCGCCGTTCAGCCCCAGCTTCTTGCGCAGTTTGTAGATGTGCTGTTCGAGCGTGCGTCCGACGATATCTTCCGTACTGCTCCAGATCGCACCGGCAATCTGCCGGCGGCTCACATATTCACCCGCGCGCGAGAACAGCAGCCAGGCGATGGCGAACTCGCGAACCGTCAGGCGGATTTCGCGTTCGTCCACCAGCACCGTGCCGGTACGCCGGTCCAGCCGGTAAGGGCCGAGTTCGGCCCGATCTTCGGATTGCAACGGCGGCGGCGACTGAAAGCGGCGCAATGCCTGGTAGGTGCGTACTTCGAGTTCTCCCTGGTCGATCGGTGAGAGCACGACGTCGTCGGCGCCGACTTCGAAAGCGCGCTCGATGCTGTCGCGATCGGCAAACGCGCCGATCACGATCAACGGCGCGCGGCGGTCGCCATAGCAGGCTCGCCGTGCGAAGACCGCGCGCGTCGCGTCGATTCCCGTTGCCGCGTCCACAAGAATGGCGTGATAGTCCTCCCGATAGATCGCCCGTGAGAGCGCGACGTCATCGAGGAAGCGGCAGCATTCGATCGTATCGTCGCGAAAGCATTGGCAAATCAGATTGAACAGGCTGCTGCTGGTAGTCATCACGGCGAATTTCAACATGCCCTCCGGGGATTGATGCATAAGGTTGCTTCCCAAACCGCGTTGCTTGTCCCGAAAATTACGGTCCTTAAAATATCAGGGCTGTAACGAATTGTTTCGCCCTGACATGCACTGAAGCAGCATGAAAGATTCGGAATTTGTTTCGCATCGTTTCAATCCGGTCAATAACCGGACAGATCGCGGCTATTAGCCGGGAGATGAACGGCTAAACTAGAATTCGGCATCAATTACCTTATTGCTTGCCTTAATGAGTAAAAGAGACCCGGGCCGCCGGGAATCGCATGCGAAGCAAGGTTCGCAGCACCTTTCAGGTTCGCAAGCCGTATTTATCTTTGTTGAGCATCTCGAATGCGCGTTTTGTGAATGCGGCTTCGCATTTGCCTGAGCTTTGTTGAATCTGTGAGCTGACCGGCTAATTACACTCGCATGAGGCGGCCGCCCAATGCGGCGCCGCGCCGTGTTTTTCCTGTGCCGATTCCATTGCGAGTGGTCTCATGTCCTTTCTGTTAAACGCCTGGCATGTCGCCGCTTTTGCGCACGAGGTTCGCGCCGACCTGCCGCTCACGCGCACGCTGCTCGGGCGGCCGGTCGTGCTGTATCGCGATGCCGGACAGCGTGCCATCGCGCTCGACGATCGCTGCGCGCATCGCTTCGCGCCGCTCTCGAAAGGCCGTATCGTCGACGGCGTGCTCGAATGTCCGTATCACGGTCTGCGCTTTAACGCGAGCGGGCAGTGCGTGCACAATCCGCACGGCGACGGCCGCGTGCCGGCGGGTGCGAAGGTGCGTGCGTACCCGTCGATCGAACGTTACGGCGCCATCTGGTTCTGGCCGGGCGACCCCGCCCGCGCCGACGCGGCGTTGGTGCCGTCTTTTCCTTTCGTCGATCCCGCGACCAACGTCACGCACGACGGTTATCTGCATACGCGCGCCCACTATCAACTGAGCGCCGATAACCTGCTCGATCTGAGCCACTTCCAGTTCCTCCATCCCGATACGCTCGGCAGCGAGGCAATTGCACGCGGCGACGTGCAGTCGGGCAGTCTCGGAGATACGGTCTGGGTTCGCCGCAGCATTTACGACGAAGCGCTGCAGCCGTTCGTCGCGCAAGGCTTCGGGATTCCACCCGGCACGCGGGTGGATCGCTGGATGGATGTGCGCTGGACGCCTCCCGGATTGCTCTCCATCGTGGTCGGCGTAACGGCGGCGGGCATGCCGCGCGAAGCGGGGCTGATCTCGCCGTCCGCGCATTGGCTGACGCCGGAAACCGAGTGCACGACACACTATTTCTTCGCGTTCGGTCTGCCCAGTGAGATGGGCGACGCGGCGCGCGGGCTGGTGCGCTATGCCGTCGAAGGTCTGATGAAGCCGTTCGAGTGCGAAGACTTGCCCATGCTCGAAGCGCAGCAGAAGAATCTCGGCGACAACGACTTCTGGGCGATGCAGCCGGCGCTGCTGCCCATCGACGCCGGCGCGATTCGCGCACGACGCGTGATGGAGCGGCTGATTGCGGCGGAGCAAGGGGCGAACGCAGCGCAGGCGCGCACGATCGCGATTACGCCGGTGGCGGACACTTCGCAAGCGTTGGCGTGATGAGCGCCGTTCCCGCCACCGCGGCGCGCGGTGAATCACTCAACACGGTATGGGTGGAGTTCATCGTCGAGATGTTGAGCGCGGCCGGTGTGCGTCATGCGGTGTTGTGTCCCGGTGGCCGCGCGAGCGCGATGTGTCTTGCCCTCGACGCGCATCCACGAATCGCCGTCGAGATGATCAGTACGGACGAGCGCAGCGGCGCGTTCGTCGCACTTGGGATCGCGAAAGCGAGCGGCGCACCGGTCGCGATCGTCACGACGTCCGGCTCGGCGGTTGCCAATGTCTTGCCGGCCTTGACCGAAGCGGACGCCTGCGGTGTGGCGCTTGTCGTACTGACGTGCGATCGGCCGCGTGGGCTGCGCGGCGCTGGCTTTGGACAGACGGCGGACCATCTCGGTGCGACCCGCGCGTTCGTGCGCGCACAGGCGGACCTGGCCGATCCCGAGGACTCCGCACGAGCCGTGGAGCGAGCGCGCGGCGAGATCGCGGTCGTGCTGGCCGCCATGTTCGAGGGCGTGCCCGATCTCGGCGACAGCCTGTCACGCGCCGACGCGCATCCATCGTCGATGCGGCCAACGCGTGGTCCAGTGCATCTGAACGTTCCGCTGGCCGGTGTCTACGACGCACTCGAAACGCAGCCGGTGTCGCTCGGGACGGTCCGCGCGGCACGAGCCGCACGGACCGAGGCCGACAGCGGCGCATGTGCGCCCACTGCTTCGCAAGATCGCAGCGCGTCTCTATACGCCGACTCCCGCTTATCCGACAGGTCTGCCACGCTGATCGTCGAACGCCTCATGGCGCGTGTGCTCGCGAGGCGCGGCAGCCGACCGCTCAGTGACGGTCTCGACGGGTTGATCGTGGTCGGCCCGGAACCGGGCGTGCCACCCGAGGCGATCTTCGCGCTGGCCGCGGCGAGTGGTTTTCCCGTGCTTGCCGATGCGGGCAGCGGGCTGCGCTCGGGGCCGTTTGCATTGGCGCCGCAAGCGGCTGCGCACGGCGCGGCGGGCGCATTGATCGTCAACGCATTCGATGTGTTCGGCGGCGCGGCGCGGCTCGCGTCGGCGCGCGCGGAACTGATCGTGCGCTTCGGCCTCGCGCCGGTCATGCCGGTGCTGCACGCGTACCTCGAAACGCATGCCGACGTGCCCACCATCAAGATCGCGCCTTGTCGTGTCGCGCATGACTATCTGCACCCGGCGCTGGATCCGCGCGATGTGGTGGTCGCCGCTTCGCCAGCGACACTGGATGAGATGGCTGCGGCGTTGTGCGAGGCCGTGCCCGTGCCGTTACATCGGACTGCCAGTACCAGTGCCAGTGCCAGTCCCAACACAGCGGCGAAGCCTGCCGCGCCCGTCGCCTTTTCCTGGCGTGACCGCTGGGCGAGCGTTGCCGCCTACGGTGCACGCGAACGGCGCGCGTGCGTTGCGGCGCTCCCCTGGGGTGAAGTGTCGGCGGTTCATCGCGTGCTGGCTGTGCCCGGCTTTGCCTTCGTCCATCTCGGCAATTCCATGTCGATGCGTCACGCCGATATCGGCTACGACGTGCGTGCCGCGCGCCAGACTATCTATGTGAACCGCGGCGTGAGCGGCATTGACGGCACGCTGGCGACGTTCATCGGCGAAGCGCTCGCGCGCCGCGATGCGGGTCTGTTGCTGCTCGGCGATCAGGCGTTGATTCACGATCTCTCCTCGCTGGCGAGCGCGCAACGTGTGAGTACGCCGGCCTGCCTATGCGTGCTCGACAACGGCGGAGGCGCGATCTTCGACTTCTTGCCGATCTCGCGAGCACCGGCTTATCGGCGCACGATCCGCAATCCTTACCAGCTCAATATCGGCGCACTGGCGCAGGCGTTCGGGCTGGCGCATCGCCGTGTCGAGACGCGAGACACGCTGGACGAGGCGCTCGCAGAGGCGCGTGATCACGCCGGCGTGACGATCGTCGAAGTGGCGGTCGATCCGTACTCCGGTGCGCTGCAAATGCAGCAACTTGCTCAAGCGTTAGGTGCGGCATGATGGATTGGGACCTTGCCGACAGCCCATTGCAGCGGTCGCTCGCCGCGCTGAACCGATATGCGGACGCTCCCGCGCCAGACGAGGTATTTCTCGACGACATGCGGCGACGCATCGACGCGGCGCGGCGTGCGCCCGTGCGCAGCGATCCCGGAGAAAATCGAAACGCGCCGCGCAACACATCGCGCGACACGCCGCGCGTGCTGTTGCTCGGCTACAGCGGCGCGGGCAATACCGGTGCCGATCTGCGTACGATCGAGACGATCGCGCAGTTGCGTCGTCTGCTCGCGCCGCGCGAGCCCCGTATCACGCTGTTCGCGCTGGGCGACTGCTTCGATCATCCGCTGCTTGCCGGCACGCCGCGTCTCATGCCCGCGCTGCCGTATCTGCCCGATGCGCTCGACGCCGCCGTGCGCGATGCCGATCTCGTACTGAACGTGGAGGGCTCGACCTATACGTCGAAGTTTTCCGACTCGTTGGCGGGCGTGCTGATCGGCGGAATCGCGCTCGCGCATGCGCACGGGCGGGCGGCGATTGCGTACGGTGTCGATAGCGGCACGATGAGCGCAGCGCTCACGCGCTTTGTCGAACGCCACGCGCAGGCCGGAGAAGTCATTTGCCGCAACGACGCGGCGCGCGCGCAACTCGCGTCGCTCGGTGTGAGCGCGCAAGCGGGCGCCGATACCGCGTGGACCTATCGGGCACGCTCTGCAGTGCGCGATGGGGCTCACGATGGGCCGCACGGCCCACGGCGCGCGGTGCTCTGTCCCAACAATCCGTTCTGGTGGCCGGTGCACGCCGACGCGGCGCGAGCGCGTGATCTCGACGCGCGTGGCGAAGTATCGCCGCTGCGCTATGGGCCGTTGCATTTCCACTGCTGGGACGCGTCGCGCGCCGAGGCCTATCACGCCTATCTGGATCGATTCGCGCGGATTGCTGTCGGCTTGAGGGAGCAGGGGTACATGCCGGTGCTGGTGGGCATGGAGCAACTCGATCGCGGCGCCTGCGCCGATCTGGCGGCCCGTGTGCCGTTCCCGATCGAGATCGTCGCGCGCGGCCCGCAGACGCTCGACGAAGTGGCCGCCACGGTCGCGCATGCCGCATGTGCGGTGACGACACGCTATCACGCGGCAGTGCTCGCGATCTCGCATGGCGTGCCGGTGTTCGGGCTGTCGATGGACGCGCGCATCGAGCGCTTGCTGAGCGAGGCGGGTTGCGCGCGATGGAGCGCGGCCTGCGATGACGTCGGCGGCGCGCAGGCCGCGCTCGCGGCCATTGCATCGCTGCGGGATGAAGGTGTGCGCGGCGCGTTGCTTGGCGCATACGGCGACTATGCGCGCCTGCAACGCGCCCGCTTTGACGGGATGGGTGAGCGGGTGCGTGCCGTGCTCGAAGGCGCGGCGCGCCTCGATCAAACCTGGGCCGACAGATAGCTCAGTTCCCGCTGCGCACTAACCTGCTTGACCGCCTGCGCGGTGCCGACATACGAAAGCCCCGACGTGCGCGAAGCCGAATTCGACTCGTAGCTATACAGCACGTGATTCGTCCAGCTTGCCGGCGACTCGAGCAGACGCGCGATCTCGCCGCGAATCCGCAGCATCTCCCTCTGCTCGTCGGCGCTCGGCGTGCGGCCGCCCTGCTCGTACATGCGCAGCGTGCCGCGATACGCGTTGATCTCGGCGGCCGCCTGCGGCACGATGCGCTGCCGCTCGCCGTAGTACTGATTGCCGCGAGTCGCGTTGAGCTTGACCTTGGTCTGGTACAGGTTCAACGCCGCCTGGTCGCCGTTCATCGAATGAGTCCATTCGTCATTGCGACTGTCGATATATTGCAGGTAGTTGCCGACGCTCGTGAACTCGGTATCGCGATAGGTGCGCTCGGGCACGATGTCGCCGCTTTCTTCATAGAGCCGCAGCGTCGAACCGGTGCCGGTCTGCATCAGGGTCGTGCCGAACCCCACCAGCGGCGCGCTCGAAAACGACAGTGAGTTGAACGGCCCGACGTTGCCGATCGGCACGGGCGGCGGGCTCGCCACCAGCGTGGCGCTGCCGTTGACCGCGAAGCGATGCCCGCTGCTCGATTTGTCGACGTTGCGCGCGCCGCTCTGATCCGTCGCATGTGCCTTGCTCGAACTGAGCACGGCCTCGGCCGTGACGAGCGGCCCGAACTTGACGTTGGCCGGGCTCACGTAACGCGCGCCTCCCGTCACGGCAACCGAGCCGTAATTCGAACGGCTCTTGTTGTCGACCCAGCCGATCGACACGTCCGGATCGGCAAAGAACTTGTCCGCCATGCCGTTCCACATTTCGTCCTTGGTGCGCGGCAGTTGTCCTCCGGGACCGGCTCCGCCGAGCGTGCGCACCACGTCGGTCATCTTGCCGCGCCACGCCTCGGGGTCGTTGCTGCCGGTCTGGTCGAACGGCGTGCGGATCACCACGCCGCGGGGATTGCTGGTGTCGCGTCCGCCGATCACGGACCCGTAGCCGCTTGCCATCGCCTTGCCGCCCGCGAGCGACCAGCCAATGAAGCCGCCCACGCCCAGGTGCGCGGACTTGCGGTTGTCGGTGCCGATGAACATCTCGCCGTGATGCGAGGTGGAGCCGACTTCGAGTAGCGCGTGACGGCCTTTCAGATAGCGCACGTCCGGCGCCACCGACGCGCTCGGCGCGCCGACGAGCCCGAGCGCGGTCGCGATATTCTCGGAGATGTTCGCGTCCAGCCCGTACACGCCGCCGCTCGACATCTGCACGCTCCACGTCTTCGGCACGTGTTCGACCAGATGGCACAACGAATCGATATTGCCTTGTGGCGTGGCCGGCGTCGCCACTGGATCCTGGCGGATCGCCTGCATACGGTCGAGATTTTCGCCGAGCGTGCGGCCGGTCGCGCCGATCGGCGCATTCATGTCCGCGCCCGATTCGGTGGCCCAGGCGCGCAGCGTCTCGGCGTTCATTTTAGGCAGATCGCGGAACGCCGGGCTGTCGCGCACCGTGTTCCTGTCGACGTTCAGCGCGCCGGCAACGTCGCGCGCAATCTGGTTTCGCTGCAGACGGCCGAATTTGGTGTCGTCGCGCAACCAGCCCTTGGTGCCGATGCTCGCCTTCCAGTTGCGCAGCGCGGCGGCGCGCACGGCGGCGTTCATCGTCGCATTGTTCGGCGCTTCGCCGCGCCGCCGTTGCTGCCCGTTCACCACCTGCGTATTCAGCGCATCGACCACCGTATCGATGGATTGCAGCGTGCTGAAGTCCTTGTCCGGATGGTCCATCAGTCCGCCGGCAGTACCCATGCCGAGCGCCGAGATCGGGTCCTTCTCGTGGCCGAAGCTCTGCTTGACGCCGCTGCGAAAGCGCTGCGCCGTGCGGTTCATCCACGAACCGGTGCGTGCCGAGGTGGCATTGCGCTGCGCGTGCTTGACCACCGAGAACATCCGGTTCTGCACCTGGCCGACATCGGCTTCGGCGATCCCGTTGCGATGCGCCAGGTACGCCGAACGCAAACGCGTGTCCGGCTGCGCGCGCGGATTGTCGAGCAGCGCGTTGCCGCACAGCATCGCCTTGGCGGTCTGCGTATGCGGCGCCAGCGCGAGGCTGATCGCGGCTTGCTGCTGGCTTTGCGCGACCTGGGTGTTGGGGTCGCGTTCGGCGGCCGGCAGCATGGCGTTGGCCGCTTCGCCGAGTTCACGCAGCGAGCCGGGTTTTTCCATGCCGTTCGGCCATGCCGACAACAGTGTGTCCGCGGCGCGCCAGGTTTGCCAGTCGGCTTGCGCGTGGACCTTGCGGTCGCGCTCGGTGGGCGCCTGGAGATTGCCGCCCAGCGGCGGCGCCGCCTCGACGTCGCGCAGCGCGTGGAAAGCGGCTTGCGAGCGCGCCATCGCGCAGCGGGTGGCAAACGCATCGCGCGCCTGCTGCGCGTTGGGATGCGCGATCGTGCCTTGCAGCACGCCGAGCACGTCGTTCGCGCGCTGCACGTTGCCGCCCGTCGCTTCCGCCAGCGCGTGACCGAGAAAACGCGCCTTGGCGAGCGGCGGATCGCCGCGCCGCGCTTGTGGAATCGCTTCGCGGATGTCGTGCAGCAGCGCGTTGCGGTCGGTTTCGAACTGGGTGCCCGGTTCGGCCGGAAAGCTCGCGGCAAGATGCGCGTCGGCCGCGGCCTCGTTGCGCAGTTCGGTGCTCGCTTGCGACGCGGCGCGCTCGTTCTTGCCGACCGCGCTTTTCACATTGGTGTTGTTGTGCGATTTGACGCCAAGCGGAGGGCTCGCATTGGGCTTCGGCGTGTGCATCTGCTTCGCGCTCGGCTCGATCTCCGGCGCGGGCCGCGACGCGCGCACCGTCGTGCGCGTATGAAACGGCGTATAGGCGCGGCTCGCGCCGCTGCCGGTCAGGTCGTTGAAGGGCGAGCCTTGCGGCATCGGGTCACTGCGCGTCTGCCCCGTTGCAAGCGGCGTCTGCACCGGCGCGCTGGGCAGATGGTTGCGCAATGCGCGCAGCTTGTCGAGCGGGCCGCCGACCACGCGCGTTTCGGGCAGGGGCGTATTGGCCTGCGGCTGATTCGGCTGTGGGGCCGCGGGTTGCTGCTGTTGCTGAACCGGCGGCGCGCCGCGTGAGAAAGGGTTGCGAATCCCGAATGGCACGAGCGGTCTCCCAGGTGAGGACGGTCGCATCGGCTGATTGCCGACGATGACGAATTTTCATCGCCACGTCACACGGCGGTGCTGCAAGTCCGAAGTTTGGAACGAGGATGCGAACGTGTCGGCGGCGAATGGGGCGCGCGGGCAAGCGTGTCATGCGTGCTGAATGGGTTCAGCGCTTTATTCACCACGCGCATCACCACGTGAGCGTGGCTTCCCATTGCGGGCGCGACGCCGCTGCTCGTTGCGCGCCCGCTCCAGGCGCATCGCCGGCGAATGCGGGCATCACGTCGCGTGCGAAGCGGCGCATCGATTCCATCGCCATGTCGTGCGGCATCGAACCGAACCAGAAACTTGCGCTGAAGTAGTCGCAACCGAGGCCGCCTTGAATGCGGCGCAACTGGCGGATACATTCGTCGGCGGTGCCGATCACGAGGAAATCGTTGCGCAGCACGTCATCGGAGGGTTCGTCGGGCAGGGGCTGCGTCGGCACCATGCCGTCCACCACGTCACCCATATCGTGACGCAGGCGCAGCGTCGCGCGTCCGTTCCAGCGGGCATGCTCGACGGCCTCGCGGGCCTGCGCTTCGTTTTGTGCGACGAACACCGGCCGCTGTGTGCCGATGCGTACTGTCGAGAGCCCGGTGGCGAGGTCCGGATAGTGGCGCCGTACGTCGGTCAGCTTCGAAATGGGTTCGAGCACGCCGGTGAAGAGGTTTGCGCGTCGCCGCACGGCCTGTTCGACCGACTCGCGCCGGCTTGAATTGACGACCAGCCACACCGGCATCGCGCGTTGCAGGGGCTGCGGCACGAGGCCGGTGCGGGGAATGCTGAAGTGTTCGCCGTGATGCGAGAACAGAGGTTCGCGTAGGGCCTGCAATAGCACGTCGATCGCTTCGTCGTCGCGGGCCGAGGTGGCGCCTTTGACAAGTTGGAAGCGCTCGTACTGGTAGCGCTGATAGCCGCTGCCGAGGCCGGCCTCGACGCGTCCGCCGCTCAGCACGTCGAGCGTGGCGAGTTCTTCCGCGATCACGAGCGGATGATGCAGCGGCACCGGCACGATCGCCGGGCCGAGACGCAGATGGCGGGTGCGCGCGGCGATATGGGACAGCAGCATCAGCGGCCGCGACGAGTGCGAATAGTTCGTGAAGTGATGTTCGGCAAGCCACAGGTGGCTGAAACCGAGCGTATCGGCGGCTTCGGCCATGGCGATCGCGCGCTGGTACAACTCGGCGGCGGGCTTTGGCTCGGGCGCGGGCAGCGTCATGAACAGACCAAATTGCATCATCGACTCCCATATACAGCAGTCGGCCGGCGTCAGCGCTTGAGCAGCGCTACCGCGGTCCCATTCGACGCGGGGGTTACCGCGAGGCCTGATTCGCAGGCAGTGCAGCAGGCGCGTGGCCCCTCGCGCGGTAGAACATATACGTCGCGCCGTACGGCACGAGCAGATGCGCGCCTTCGAGTTCGCACAACGGTTGGGGCGGCAAACCGCCCGAGGTGTCGATGCGCTGGATCGAACTGACGTCGGCGAAACGGCCTTCGCCGGGGCGTGGGGCGGCGACTAAGCGGGCCGTGTAGCGCACCCAGGTCAGCGCATTCGCACCAACCTGGCTTTCGGCGGCGATATTGCCGATCACGTAGCTGCCGTCGTAGGAGAGGAAGTAACGGCCCGGCGCGACGGTGCCGACGCTTTTTCCTGCGGCGTCGACGAGAATTGCTTCGGAGCCCAGAGGATCCCAGGCCAGTTGCGTACCGTCGCGGGCGACGCCGGGCAGCGTGTCCGGCCGCGCGGTCACGCCGAAGGCGGGCGGGCTCGTCCTGATGCGCCGGCACACGTAGGTTTCGTCGCCGTGGGTGGTCATGACTTCCTGGAGTACTTCGTCCTGGCTGGCGCGCAATGCCGCGGGTAGGGATTCGTCGGAGGTCGGCGGCGGTTTGGGCGCCGTCGCGCAGCCGGTGAGGGCGAGCAGGCAGCAAGCCATGAGGCACAGCGTCGAGGGGCGCGGCGGCTGCACGGGGCGGGGCGGAAAACCGGTCATGGGAGCAAGGGGCGGGCGGGCAATATTGGCATCACACCTGATCCGGCGCGCTACTGCCTCGCTCGATACGAAAGACTGGATCGAAAACCGCACGCAGGTACGACGGGCACACATACTTGCCGGGCAGGACGGCAGGACGGCAGGACGGCAGGACGGCAGGACGGCAGGACGGCAGGACGGCAGGACGGCAGCGGCAGCGGCAAGCGGCAAACGGCAAACGGCAAACGGCAAACGGCAAACGGCAAACGGCAAGGCGCCGGTGGTTCGCATGAGTATGCATTCATTCGCGCCTCAGTCGAACCGTGCCCGGGCTCGGCGGGATACTGGCCTCGCTTGCCGCCGCGCCCGCCATCTGGCGGGACAGCTTCTGCGCAACGCCCTCTGCGCATAACGGCCCGAGAGCCCACCCGAACCGGCGATGGAATTGAATCTTCCGAATCCTCCGCGTCCTGCTTCCGCTTCTTCGTCCGGCCCCGATCCGCGGCTATCCATGCTAGCCGTCGATAACGAGCGCGCCTATGTCTACCAGGCCATGATCCGCCGCTACATTGGCGGCGCGGCCGACCTCGATGATCCCGCGCATCGCGCGCCGGCCCGAGCCGCGCCGATCACCGCCGACGATTGCGCCGAGCGGCTCGCCGAGGCGGACCGTGTGTTCGCTGAATGGCTTGCGCCGCGCCGCTGCTCGGCTGCCGATATTGCCGGCATCGAGCCCTCACGCATGGCGCACGCGCTCAACCACATGCACCAGGAGTCGCGCCGTCTGACGATGTGCGATGACGTGCTGCTCGATAACGTCGTCGAGTTGGCGCGCGTGGTGATCGACGAACGCGTGCCCGGCGACTTCATCGAAACCGGCGTATGGCGCGGCGGCGTGACGATTCTGATGCGTGCCGCGCTGACCGCGTTCGGCGGCGTCGGCCGCGGCGTGTGGGTGGCCGATTCGTTCGCGGGCCTGCCCGCGCCGGACCCGGTCACCGACCTACGCGATGCGATCTGGCATCACCTGATGCGCGCGGTCGGCCTCCTGCGCAGCGATCTGGCGACCGTGCGCGAGGCTTTCGCGCGCGTGGGTCTGCTCGATCGCCGGGTGCGCTTTCTGCCCGGCTGGTTCGCCGACACCTTGCCGGATGCGCCGATCGAGCGCCTTGCGTTGATGCGGCTCGATGGTGACTGGTACGAGTCGACCCGTGTCGCGCTCGAGTCCTTGTATCCGCGTCTTTCACCGGGCGGCTTCGTGATCGTCGACGACTATGGTCTGCCGACCGGCTGCGCGCGCGCCGTCGACGAATACCGTAGCGCGCATCGCATCGATGCGCCGCTGATGCGTGTCAATGCTCAAGCGGTGTACTGGCGCAAGCCATGGTGAACATGATCGCGCATGACGAACTCAGCGCGCTTCTGGAAGCGCGGCTCGGCGAACATTACGTGGCGCCGCCGCAAGTGACCACCGTGGATCTGATCGTCAGCGATCGTGCAGAGGCCAGCCGCCGTTTCACCTTCGGTTGGCGAATCGAGTCGGCGCCAATCCCGCGTGGCGACACGCACGGCGCCGCAGCTCGCATCACGCTGAAGCGGGCCTTGCTGAGCGCAATGCTCGACGACCCCACCGGCTTCGATCCCCGCAGTGCCGCGGCCACGGCGCTCGGCGGTGTGCGGATCGATGGCGCCGAGCGGCTCGCCGCTTACTGGCTGCAACTGCTCAAGCGGCCCTCGGCGATGGGGCGCATGGCGCTCGAGCGAGCCCAACGGCGCGCACCCGCTGCGCTGGAGACGGTGCCGTCGCTGCGGGTGAGCGGCTGCAGCGACACGAGCCTGCATGCGGCACTGGCGGACACGCTCGAGGCATCCATCCCGCTGGTGTTGCGCGGCATGGTGAGCTGGCCCGAAGTCGCGTGGACGCTGGACGATTGGCGCACCCAGGAGGGGGCGACGGTGCTGCGCGCGGACCCGTCGAGCGGCCTTGCGCAAACTGTCGCCGACTTTATCGACGGGTTCGTCGCGCAGCATGCTCCCGGCGCCGGCGCTGCGACCTACACGGAAGGCTGCCTGCTACCGCCCGCATGGGAAGCGCGCTTTTGCCTGCCGATGCTGCCGGCGCGCCTGTTCGGCTCCGGACAACTCTGGTTCGGGCGGGCCAGCGCCGCCGCACTGGTCACGCGGTTGCATTGCGATCTGGCGAATTCGTTTCTCGCGCAGCTCCACGGCCGCAAGCGCGTGCGGCTCTATGCGCCGGCTCAGGAGCGCGCCGTCTATGCGGTCGATGCGTTCAACACGTATCGTCCTTGCCGCGTCGACGTGGCAGCCCCGGACCTGACGCGCTTTCCGCGCTTTGCCGATGCGCTCGGCGTGGATGTCATGCTCGAACCGGGTGACCTGCTGGTGATTCCGACCGGCTGGTTTCACTGCGTCTGGGCGCTGGATCATGTGCTGTCGATCAGCCGGTTTGCCGACGACGTAACCGCGGCAACGCTGCTTGACAGGACCCCTTCAACATCGATTGCATCGAATACGACGAGGACCGGATGATCGGCACAACCCCAGGCGACTCACCCCGCGCGCGCTTTTTTCCCTTCGTACGCAGCATGGCCGTGACCGCGCTGCTCGCGTCGGCGGCGGCGCTTGGCCCGGTGTCCGCGCAGGCGCAGGCTTCGGCGGCCATGACGCAGGTCTGCACGACGCGCGCGAACAACGCGAAGCTGATCGCGCAGGACCGCGATGCGGGCGTCAGCAAGGAAGACGAGTTGCGCAAGGCGCAGCGCGTGGCGGCGGCGATGCCGATCGAACGGCAGTTGTACGCACAGGCGGAATTGACCACTTTTATCGATCGTCTTTACGGGCGGTACGCCAAAACGCCGCCGCAACAGGCCTACGACAAGTATCTCGCCTACTGCGAAGCGCAGGCCGCGCGAGGCGCCGCGCAGGTTCAGTGATGCGCGGCGCGGGTTGCCGCGGCACGCGGGCGTGTTTGCCGGTGTGTCGTTTCTGCTGCCGCGCGCTCCTCTTCGCCAGGACATGGCTTCGCATTTTCGGCCCGCTGTTCGCGTGGGCCGGAACCGGAGCCGACCGCCCAATTAGCATTAGACGACCCCGGACCGCCGCTGTGCTCCGCTTCATTTCCGCCTGACCGGCGGCGGTCTGTTTCTCCTTGCCGAGGATCCCATGACCGCTATCGCCAACGACACCGTCTCCAGTCTTGCCACGCCGAGCTTCGACGCTTCGTTTTCTACAGAAGATCAGTCCATCCAGCAGTTGGAGCAGCAAGTCGATGCGATGATCAATCAGGCGTTGCAGCAGAGTTCGTCGTCGGTGGGACAGAACGCGATGGCACAAAGTGCGTCGGGCACGCTCGCGAGCTACATGAACCAGAACGGCATCAAGTCGCTCGATCCAAACCAGCTTTATCAGCTGGCCAACAATCCGCCTGCGGGCACACCGCCCGAAGTGTCGTCTGCGGCGGCGTACATGTTACAGAACCCGGATGTCTACAAGCAGATCGAAACGCACGACGTGGCAGGTGCGGACGGCATTTCCGGCGTAGGCAACTTCGAGTGGGCGGCGCAGGGCGGGCTCGACAGCGAGCCCGCGCCGGGCGCAACCGATACGATGAATTCGATCTCCACCCAAGGCGCCATGATGGGCGCACAAAGCGCGGCCGGTGCGCTCGCGAGCTACATGAGCCAGAACGGCATCTCGTCGCTCGATCCGAACCAGCTTTATAAGCTGGCCAATAATCCGCCCGCCGGCACGCCGTCCGATGTGTCGGCCGCGGCTTCCTACATGCTGCAGAACCCGGATGTCTACAAGCAGATCGAGACGCACGACGTGTCCGGCGCCGACGGTGTTTCCGGCGTGGGCAACTTCCAGTGGGCCGCGCAAGGCGGTCTCGACCAGACGGTTTCCGGCAGCGGTTCGTTCAACCTGCCCAACCTGAGCACGGACCTGGCGCTGAACTCGCCCAATCTGAATTTTCAGCAGACGCTGTCCGTCTGATCGCGCGAGGGTGCGGCGGCTCTGCGCTTGCAACTCGCCGAATCAATCCGGACAAGAGGGGCAACGTCAGCGCGCACTGCTCGCGAAATGCCTGTCCAGCTTGCCCGGACATCGCTGTTCCGTTTGGTGCGAACAGGCATGCCGCTCACTCGTGTGCGTGCTAGCGCGCCGCGCCACGTCGGCGTGGCCGGCCGCTAGCCGTCCGGCCACGGCCGGCGTCGTCCGGCTCCGCAAACATCGTCATGCGCTGCAGGATCCAGTTGAGCAACTCATGGGCAGCCGCCACGAGTGGGCGGCCGGATTTGACGAGTAGTCGCGCCTTGATGCCGCGAAACAATGGATGGTCGATGGGTACGACGGCCAGGTCGCCCGCCGCGATCTCGCGATACGCAGCGAATTCTCCCACGAGCGTGATGAAGTTATCAGAAGCGACGATGCGCTTGAGCGCGGTCAGCGAATTCGTGGTGAGGGCAGGGCGAATCTCGATGTTCTCGGCAAACTCCAGCATCTTGGCCGCGTGGCCAATTCCGAAGTTGCCCGGCATCAACGCGAGGGGATAAGCGAGCAGGTCTTCGACGCTTGCCGGCGTGCCTCTCAGTGCCAGCGGATGCTCCGATCGAACCAGCAAGACGATGGGCTGCGAGGAACTGGCGCGATATTCAATCCGCGCATGGGGCGGCGGATTGTAAGCCAGCCCGATATGGGCGCGGCTCTCGGCCACTTCGGCCAACACGTCGTCGACCGGCAGCATATCCACGCCAATGTCCAGCTTGGGATAGTGCGCACAGAACGGGGCGATCACCTCGTCGATCAGCGCGTCGACATACCCTTCGCTGATAGCCAGTTGAACATGGCCTTGCTGAAGACCTTTCATGGCATGAAGCTGGTCCTCCAGTTTCTCCTGCTGCGACCGATACCCTCTCCAGAATTCGAGCAGATGCGCCGCCGCCTCGGTGGGCGTCACGCCGCGCGCCTGGCGCTCGAATAGCGTGGCGCCGAGTTCGTCCTCCAGCAGCTTGATCTGCCGCGTAATGACGGAGGGCGACGTGTTCAGGCTATCCGCCGCCCCGCGAATCGTGCCGTGAGTCAACACCTCATAAAAATAGCGCAGGCGCTGCTGATTGATTTCCCTCATGCCGGTCTCCCGTCGACGCTGTCGTTGCTCTGTAGGCAACGATACGTGAACTTAGTTGCTGTTGCTAGTCCGGCTCGGAGTCGCCACCATGCGCATACAGGATGAACTGAACAAGACGTTCGACATGGAGGCTGGCATGGCAACAATTCAACCCGCGGCGACCCGCTGGAACGACGTTCCCGCGCTCTATGCCAGGCTCAACTTCAGGCTGCTGCCGTTTCTTCTGCTTTGTTATCTGTTCGCTTATCTGGATCGGGTGAACGTGGGCTTCGCCAAGTTGCAGATGCAAAGCGACCTGGGCTTTTCCGATGCCGCTTACGGCGTCGGCGCCGGCATCTTCTTTCTGGGCTACGTGCTGTTCGAACTGCCGAGCAACCTGATGCTGCCGAAAATCGGCGCACGGAAAACCTTCTTCCGCATCCTCGTGCTGTGGGGCATTACCTCGGCATGCATGCTGTTTGTGCGCAACGTGCAGATGTTCTACGGAATGCGCTTTCTGCTCGGCATCTTCGAGGCGGGGTTTGCGCCGGGCATGATCTTTTATCTTTCGCGCTGGTACGGTCCCTCACGTATGGCCCGCGCAATCGCGATCGTGTTTCTCGCCGGCCCGATCGGCGGCATTGTGGGCGGCCCGCTCTCCGCGTGGCTGATGACGAGCCTCGCCGGCAAAGCGGGTCTCGCCGGCTGGCAGTGGATGTTCCTCGTGGAAGGTCTGCCGTGCATCGTGCTGGGCGTGCTCACGCTGTTCGTGCTGTCGGATCGGCCCGCCGAGGCCAACTGGCTGAACGATGACGAGAAGCGCCTGCTCGAATCCGAACTCGTAGCCGTGCCCGCTGGAGACCATTCGTTCAAGGCTGTTCTGCGCAGCCCGAGGATTTATCTGCTGGCTTGCGCGTACTTTTGCATCATCGCGTCGATTTACGCCATGAGTTTCTGGTTGCCGACCATCGTGAAGTCGCAAGGTGTCGACGATACGATCCGGCTCGGCTGGTATGCGGCGATTCCCTACGTCGGGGCCGCGTTCGGCATGTACCTGATCGGCCGCCGTTCGGATGCGCGTCGCGAACGGCGTTATCACAGCTCCGTGCCGGCGTTTCTCGCCGCCATCTTGCTTTCGTTGTCGGTTTTGACCGACGGCCATCTCGTCGCCACGCTCGTTCTGCTGACATTCGCCATAACCATGCTGTGGATGGCGTACACGGTGTTCTGGGCGATCCCATCCGAATTTATCAAGGGCGACGCGGCCGCGGGTGGCATTGCCCTGATCAATACGATCGGGCTGTCTGGTGGATTCTGGGGACCCGCGATCATCGGCTGGGCCAAGACGGCGACCGGCAACCTCCATCTTGGACTCCTGATCGTCGCCGGTCTGGCGCTATGCGGCGCCGTGCTGCTCTTCGCGAACAGGTTGCCTTCAGAATAACGGGCGGGGCAGGTCCAGCTCCGGATAAGGATGCTCGTTGACGGTTATCCGCAGGTGTCGTCGATGAGCCGCAGTCAACCCTATTGCGCCGCGTTTCCTGCGGGTAGCGGCGAAAGCGAGAACTTCAAATGCTTTTGTACCAGTCAACATGGGTCGAAGTCGGGCAGTACCTCGAACGAAGCCGTTCGATCGTCGTGCCGATCGGCTCGAACGAGCAGCACGGTCCGACGGGTCTTTTGGGCACGGACTGGCTGTGCCCGGAAATCATCGCGCACGAAGCCGAGAAGAGCGCTGACATCCTGATTGCGCCGACCTTCAACATCGGTATGGCGCAGCATCACCTGGGCTTTCCGGGGACCATCTCGCTGCGGCCCTCGACTTTCATGGCCGCGATCGGCGACTGGACGCGCTCGCTCGCGGGTCACGGCTTCGAGAAGATCCTGTTTCTGAACGGCCATGGCGGCAACGTCGCGTCGATCGAAGCCGCTTTCTCCGAGATCTATGCTGAGGCCAGTTTCGCTAAACGCCGCGCGGGGTTCGCGCTGAAGCTGTGCAACTGGTGGGATCTGGAAGGCGTCGGCGAACTGGCGCGAGAGCAGTTTCCCGAAGGGCATGGCATCCATGCCACGCCCTCCGAAATCGCCATTACGCAATGGGCGCTTCCCGGGTCGATCAAGACGGCCAGCTACTCGCCAAAGATCGCACCATCGGGACCGATTCGCGAGGCGCTCGATTTTCGCGCGCGCTATTCCGATGGACGGATGGGCTCCGATCCGGGGCTCGCCTCTCCGGAAAAGGGCGGCGCGCTGGTCAAGCTCGCCGCACAAAGCCTGATCCGCGAGATGGATGCGTTCAGCCGCGAAAGCGTACCGGACTGACAGCTTGCGCTAATGAAGATCCTGATTGCCGGTTTCCAGCACGAAACCAATACGTTCGCGCCCACCCGCGCCGGCTGGGGAAATTTTCTGCAAGGCGAGGGCTTTCCCGCGCTCGCGCGCGGTGCCGGCGTACTGGATCTGCGTGGCGTCAACGTTCCGGTCGCCGGTTTCATCCGGCACGCCGAGGCCGCCGGACACGAGTTGGTCCCGGTGATCTGGGCAGGCGCGAGTGCGTCGGCCCATGTGACGCGAGACGCTTATGAGCGGATCGCGGGCAGCATTTTGCTGGCCGTCGAGACCGAGACATTCGACGCCATTTATCTCGACCTGCATGGTGCCATGGTCGCCGAGCACACCGACGACGGCGAAGGCGAACTGCTGGAGCGCATCCGGTTAGCCGTCGGTGCTCGCGTTCCGGTCGTCGTCACGCTGGATCTGCACGCGAACGTGACCCAGCGAATGCTGAACTACGCCGACGCCCTTGTCGCCTATCGGACCTATCCGCATGTCGACATGGCACAAACAGGGGAGCGCGCGGCGCGCATTCTCGACGATCTGTTGACCAATGGGCGACCGCTCAAGCGGGCGGCGCGGCGCATTCCGTTTCTGATTCCCATCAACGCGATGTGCACGCTCGTCGAACCCGCACGCGGCGTGTATGAACTCATGACCTCGCTCGAACGCGACACGATCGCTTCGCTATCCTTCGCACCGGGGTTCCCGGCGGCCGACTTTCCGGAGTGCGGGCCGATGATCTGGGGCTACGGATATGACGAAGCAGCGTTGACGGCGGCTATCGACACCTTGTTCGAACGCATCGCCGCGCACGAAGCGCTGTGGGCGGTTCGCTTCCTCACGCCGGACCAGGCGGTGATCGACGCCATGCAGCGCAGCCGCAGCGCACGGCGGCCCGTGGTCATTGCCGATACACAGGACAACCCGGGAGCAGGGGGCGATTCGAACACGATGTTCATGGCGCGCGCGCTGTTGCGCCACGGCGCGACCGATGCCGCGCTCGGCATGATCTGGGATGCCCCGGCGGCAGCCGCGGCCCATCGGGCAGGCGTGGGTGCGACGCTCGAACTCGCGTTGGGAGGCCGGTCGGGCGTGCCCGGAGACGAACCGCTGGCAGCAAGTTTTTACGTCGAACATGTTTCGGACGGACATTTCCGCTTTGACGGACCGATGATGAACGGAATGCCGGGCGATCTCGGGCCGGTGGCGTGCCTTCGCATTGACGGGGTGAGGATAGCGGTGAGTTCGATCAAGACGCAGATGTTCGAGCAGAACCTGTATCGCGCGGCGGGGATCGAGCCGTCACGAATGAAGATTCTAGTCAACAAAAGTTCAGTGCACTTCCGCGCGGACTTTCAGGCGATTGCCGACACGATCCTCGTCGCCAAAGCACCCGGTCCCATGGCCGCCGATCCTTCCGATCTGCCGTGGCGGAGACTCGATCCGCGAATTCGTGTGAGTCCGAACGGGAAGTCGCTGGGCGAACTCGGCGCGATGGTGTTCGATTCGACCGCGTTGTAGTCATCGCATCAGCGTGGTTTCATTGCCCGAAGCCAGAGCATTTCATATTGATCACCCCACTATTTAAGGAGCATGTCATGGTCCAACAGGACGTTTACGCCAGACTCAAGGAACTCGGCATCGAGTTGCCGGTTGCCGGCGCACCCGCGGCCGCCTACGTAATGAGTGCGCAAAGCGGCAATATGATCTTTCTGTCCGGCCATATCGCGAAGAAGGACGGCAAAGTGTGGGTAGGTAAGTTCGGCAGCAACCTGACAACGGAAGAAGGGCGCGTCGCCGCGCGGTCGATCGCCATCGATCTGCTTGCGACGCTGCACGCGCACGTGGGCGACCTTAATCGCGTGACGCGGATCGTCAAGCTGATGAGTCTTATCAATTCAACGCCGGACTTCGTCGAGCAACATCTGGTGACGAATGGTGCGTCGGAATTGCTGGCGGAGGTATTTGGCGAGCGCGGCAAGCATGCGCGATCGGCCTTCGGCGTGGCGCAGATTCCGTTGGGCGCGTGTGTGGAACTCGAGATGAACGTCGAGATAGGTTAACGACGTCGCTGGTCACAGCCGCTTCTGAAATTTACCGGGGTTTCGTGCGCAGGCGGCATCTCCATCTGTATGGCGCCTGCGTAGTCCCGGCAGACCTCGGTAGTCGTCATAATCTCCGTGGCCCATGAAGACGCGATCGAGGTGCGGTCAGAAGAAGGCGGCGCTGCATTCACCGTCAGTCTGCGCGCACCGCCGATCGCGATTCCCCACAAGTCGCGACTATTCCCGTCCCAGTGCGACAAACCGTTCGAGATGGTGATCTTCATCGCCGAGTTGATGATCGATCATCACGAGACGCTTCGCATAATGAGCGAGCGGCAGTTCCCACGTCATGCCGATTCCACCGTGCAACTGAATGCATTCCTCCGCCACGCGCGTGCCGATTCGCCCGATGCTGTACTTGGCCGCCGACACCGCGCGCTCCCGCTGCCGGCGTTCGGCGCCGAGCGCCGCGGCTGCGTTGATCACCGCCGAGCGCGCCTGCTCGATCTCGAGCAGGAGATCGGCCATGCGATGCTGCAATGCCTGAAAGCTGCCGATCGGCACGCCGAACTGCTTGCGCGTGCGCAGATACTCTAGCGTGTAGTCTTTAGCGACATCCATCGCGCCCACCGCTTCGGAACACAAGGCCAGCACACCGCAGCCAACCGCGTACTCGAGCGTTGCAAAGCCCGCGCCCGCGGTGCCGAGCAATGCGTCGTCGTCGAGCGTGACGTTGTCGAAGGTCACTTCGGCCGCGCGCCCACCGTCGATCCTGGGATAGCCACGCACGCTAACGCCGGCCGCATCGCGCGGTACGAGAAAGAGCGTCACGCCGGCTTCGTCGTCGTCATCACCGCTCGTGCGCGCCGAGACCAGAAAGAGCGAAGCATGCTCGCCGTGCTGCACGACCGCTTTCGCGCCGTTCAGCCGCCACGCGTCGCCGCTGCGCTGCGCGCGCGTGGTGACGCGAGACAGTTCGTAGTGGCTGTCTGGCTCGCCGTGCGCGAGCGCAACGATTCGCGAGCCGTCGATCAAGTCACCGAGCACAGCCTTCTGCGCCTCGTCGCCGCTGCGCGCAATCGCGCGGCCGACAATCAGCGTATCCAGAAACGGTTCGACCACGAGGCCGCTGCCGAGGCTCTCGAACACCACGGCGATATCGAAACCGCCGCCGCCAAAACCGCCGTCCGCTTCATCGAACAATGCGCCGATCACCCCGAGTTCGGCAAAGCGGCTCCATAACTCGCTGCTATAGCCTTGTGCCGAACGCGCGATCCGGTCGCGCGTCTCAAAGCCGTATTGCTCGCTGACAAAACGATTGAGCGTGTCCGCCAGCATGCGGCGGTCTTCGGTGTGCTGGAAATTCATGACGTGCGCCCCTTACAGTCCCAGGATCATTTTGGAAATGATGTTCTTCTGGATTTCGTTCGAACCGCCGAAGATCGACAGCTTGCGATTGTTGAAATAGAGCGAGGCGGCGCTCGCGGCTTCGTCGGGGCCGACCGGCGTGCCTTCGAAACCGTCCTGCAAGGCTTCCTCGACGAACGGCTGCGCATACGGACCCATGGCGCGGCGCGTGAGCGACGAGATTTCCTGGCGAATCTCGGTGCCGCGAATCTTCAGCATCGAGCTTTCGGCACCGGGCACGCCGCCGCCGGCCACCGCCGCGATCACGCGCAGGTTGGTGGTCTTCATGTTCTCCAGATCGATTTCAACCCGCGCCATGCGCGCGGCGAACGCGGGGTCTTCCGCGAGCGGCCGGCCGTTGCGCCGCTGTTTCGCGGCGATCTTGCGCAGCCGGTTGAAGGCGGCCACCGAGAAGCCGACGCCCGCGATATTGGTGCGCTCATACGTGAGCAGGTACTTGGCGTAAGTCCAGCCTTTGTTCTCTTCGCCGACCAGGTTTTCCACCGGCACGCGCACGTCGGTGAAGAACACTTCGTTGACTTCGTGCTCACCGTCGAGCGTGATGATCGGGCGCACTTCGACACCCGGCGTGTTCATGTCGATCAGCAGAAAACTGATGCCTTCCTGTTTGCGCACGTCGGTGGCGCTGCGCACGAGGCAGAAGATCATGTTCGCGTAGTGGCCGAGCGTGGTCCACGTTTTCTGGCCGTTGACGATGTAGTGCTCGCCTTGCGCATCCGTGCCGCGCACCGCGCTGGTTTTGACCGAGGCGAGATCGGAGCCGGCGCCCGGTTCCGAGTAGCCCTGGCACCACCAGTCCGAGCCGTCGAGAATGCGCGGCAGCCAATGGCGTTTTTGCGCTTCGCTGCCGTATTTGATCAGCACCGGGCCGAGCATGTTGACGCCGAACGGCACCACGCGCGGCGCGCCGGCCAGCGCGCATTCGTTTTCGAAGATGAATTTTTGCACCGGGTTCCAACCGGGGCCGCCGTACTCTTTCGGCCAGTGATTCGCGAGCCAGCCTTGCGCGTTGAGAATGGCGTGCCACGCGGCCATGTCATCGCGCGTGAGACGGCGGCCGCCGTGCACCTTGGCGGCGAGACGCGGCGGGAGCTTGTCGCGCAAGAAGGCCTGCACGTCGGCGCGGAAGGCTTCTTCCTCGGGAGTGAAGTTCAGATCCATGGCGGGTTGTTCCGAAGAGGGTTGGCCGACCGGCGTGGACAATGCAACGCCGGTCGATTCGTATCGATGATGCGCCGGCTCAGGCGGTCTGATTCAGGCTCGCGAAATCGGCGCCGCGTTCCACCAGTTCGACCAGCAGCGGCGAGGCTTTCCAGAACAGCGGGTCCTCCTTGGCGAACTCGCGAATGTCGGTGAGGATTTTCGGCAGGCCGACCGTATCCGCGTATTTCATCGGGCCGCCGCGATAGCGCGGAAAGCCGTAGCCGTACAGGAAGGTCACATCGACATCCAGAGGCCGCAGCGCGATCCGCTCATGCACGACGTTGGCGCCTTCGTTGATCATTGCGGCCATATAGCGGCGGATGATTTCGTCGTCGGTAAAACTGCGCGGCGTGATGCCGGCGCGTGCGCGTTCGGCGTCGATAATCGCTTCGACTTCGGGATCAGGCGTGCCGCTGCGTGAACCTTCGGAATACAGATAAAAACCGCGTCCGGTTTTCTGGCCGAACCAGCCGCGCTCGCACAGGCGATCGGCGATCTGCACATAACGTGCTGCGGGATTGCGCGTAGCCGCGCGCCGCTTGCGTGCCGCCCAGCCGATGTCGCCGCCCGCGAGATCCACCACCTGGAACGGTCCCATCGGAAAGCCGAACGCGCGCACGGCCGTATCGATCTGATAGGGCGAGGCGCCGTCTTCCATCATGGCGTCCGCGGCGCTGCGATACACGGCCAGCACCCGGTTGCCGATAAAGCCATCGCATACGCCGGCGCGCACCGGTGTCTTGCGCAACTTCCTGGCGAGTTCGAACGCGGTGGCGACCACGTCCGCGCTGACCTGTTTCGGCACCACCACTTCCAGCAGCTTCATGATGTTGGCGGGCGAGAAGAAGTGCAGGCCGATCACGTCGGCGGGGCGCGAAATGCTCGCGGCCAGGGCGTCGATGTCGAGATACGACGTGTTGGTCGCGAGCACGGCGCCTGCTTTGCACACGCGATCGAGTTCGGCGAACACGGCCTGTTTGACGGCGAGGTCTTCGAAGACGGCTTCGATCACGAGATCCGCGTCGGCGAGCGCATCGTACGACGTGCTGCCGCTCCAGCGCGTCATGACCGCAGCCTTCTTTTCCGCGCTCATGCGGCCTTTGGCGATCAGGCCGTCATAGACTTTTTCGATGTGCGCTCGGCCACGCGCAAGCGACGCGTCATCGCGTTCGATCATCGTCACCGGCAGTCCGGCGTCGAGCACCGCGACGGCGATGCCCGCGCCCATCGTGCCGCCGCCCACTACGCCGATCGTGTTCAGCGCGCGCGGTTTGGCCTCGCGCGTTTCAGGCGCCTTGAGCACTTCGCGCTCGGCAAAGAACGCGTGGATCAGGCCGGCACGTTGCGGGCTGTCGATGCATTCGAGGAACAGTTTGCGTTCGAGTCGCAGGCCTTCGTCGAAAGGCTGTTCGATCGCCGCTTCGACTGCCTCGACGATTTTCAGCGGCGAGAACAGGCCGCGCGATTTCTTCGCGGTTTCCGCGCGCGCCGCGGCGACCGCGGCGAGGCTCGCGGCACGATCGCCGAGCGCGTCCGCGTCGCGCGTGCGGCGCACCGGCGCGTGGGCGGCCAGTAACTCGTGCACATAGGCGAGCCCTTCGGCGAGGATGTCGTCGCTGCTGCCGAGGCGGTCGATCAGACCGAGCGTCAGCGCTTCCTTCGCGCTGGCGTGGCGGCCGCTCAGGATCAGATCGAGCGCGGCCTGGGCGCCGATCAGGCGCGGCGTGCGCTGCGTGCCGCCCGCGCCCGGCAGCAGGCCGAGTTGCACCTCAGGCAGGCCGAGCTTCGCGCCCTCGACGGCAATCCGGTAATGCGCCGCGAGCGCCACTTCCAGACCGCCGCCGAGCGCCGCGCCATGAATCGCCGCGACCACCGGCTTCGTGCATGCCTCGATGCGGTTGCACACGTCCGGGAGCGTGGGCGGCACCGGCGGCTTGCCGAACTCGCGAATGTCCGCGCCGGCGATGAAATTGCGCCCCGCGCCGACGATCAACACGGCTTCCACGGCCTGATCGGCATCGGCGGCTTCGACGGCGGCGAGCAGGCCGCGCCGCACGTCGGCTGACAGCGCGTTGACCGGCGCGTGGTCGATCGTCACGAGCAGCACCTTGCCGCGCAATTCGCGCGTCACAACGTCGGCCGAAGGGTTGAGGGTCATGATGTCGTCTCCTGACTGGTTATCGGTTGCACGCGGGAAAGCATGCCGGGTCTGGCGAATTCTCCGATTGTGGGGTGGTCAAGGTTTATTGACAATCACATGGACGGTTGACAGACTGTCAAGGTTATTTTGACAAAGGCGCCGTTATGGACGTCAATTCCCTGACCTTGCTGGTAGACATTCTGGACGCCGGCAATCTCAGCGAAGCCGCGCGCCGGCTGAAAATGAGCCGCGCGAACGTGAGCTATCACCTGAACCAGCTGGAGCGTTCGGTCGGCCTGCAACTGGTGAGACGCACCACGCGCCGTGTCGAGCCGACCGAGATCGGCTTGCAGCTCTACGAACATGGCCGCACGATCCAGAATGCGCTGCTCGCCGCGCGCGAATCCGTCGCCACGCTCGGACAAAGCCTGCAGGGCCGCGTACGGTTGAGCGTGCCGAGCGGTTACGGGCAACTCGTCATGTCGGAGTGGCTGATTGCGTTCAAGCGGCTTTATCCCGGCATCGTGCTCGACGTCATGTTCGAGAACCGCGTTGAAGACCTGATGCGCGACGAAGTCGATATCGCCGTGCGCGTGATGTCCGAGCCGCCGCAAAACCTGGTCGCGCGCGACATGGGGCCGGTCAGATACGTGGCGTGTGCGTCGCCGGCCTTTGCTGAAACGCATGGTATGCCGAAGCAACTCGACGATCTGCGCACGGCGCCGCTGATTACCGCGGCCGTGGTCGGCAGGCAGTTGCGCGTGGCCGCTTACTTGCGCGACGAGCGGCACGAAGTGCTGTTGGAGCCGACCCTCATCTCCGAGAACTTTCTGTTCCTGCGCGAGGCGGTGCTCGCCGGACTGGGCGTGGGCCTCGTGCCGGATTACGTGGTGCAGGACGACCTGCGCCGTGGCGAGATATTGACCGCGCTCGACGAATGGCGCTTGAGCATCTTCGGCACGCACATGTACATGCTGTATATGCCGAACCGGCATCACACGCGCGCGGCCGCGACGTTCATCGATTTCATCTTGCAGCAGGCGCATGGGGCGGGGAGAGGGTTGCCCGTGTCTTCGGCTACAGGGAGCGACACGGCTGAATAATGCGTGACGTCATAGAGAAACTGCGGATTTATCTTGAGCGGCGCACAGGTATGCTTAACGGAACAGCGGGAACAGCGGTACTCACCTGATAAAAACCGTGGCAACGGAGACCTGACATGAAATGGATCATCGGACTTGTAGCCGTGCTTGCACTCGCCGTGGCCGTGCTGATGATCTCCCGCTTGCCCAGTGAAGACGCGATTCGCCTCGCCGGCTACGCGGCGACCGCCGCTTTTGCCGCGCTCGTCGGGTTTGTGCTGCGCTGGCGTGCCAACCGGGCGCAACAGCGGAGCAAGCGAACCGGGTAACGCGCAATTCGTCGATTCACCCGATTCGGCCGATGACTCGCTACATGCGCCGAACGCTCTCGCGCAGTTCGTCGCCGAGAAAGTCGATAAACGTTCTCAGCTTGGCCGACAGGCGGTGCCGCTCCAGATAGATGGCGTGAATGTCCGCGTTCGGCAGCTTCCACTCGGTTATCAACGGTACCAGTTCGCCGCGCTGCAGATGACCGGCGACTTCCCACGCCGAGCGCACGGCGATGCCGCGGCCGTCGAGCGCCCACTTCAGGACCGCGCTGCCGTCGTTGCTGCTCAACGGCCCGTCCACCTTCACCGTCTCCGATTTCCTGCCGCGCGAGAAATGCCACGTGCCATATGCCGATTCGTTCTCGCGCAAGACGAGGCACGCGTGGCGCGTGAGATCGTGCGGCATTGCCGGCACGCCGTGGCGCTTCAGATATACCGGCGCCGCGCACACGAGACGCTGGTTTTCCAGCAGCAAACGCGCATTGATGCGCGCATCCGGCACTTCGCCGAAGCGGATGCCGAGATCGAAGCCTTCTTCCTGCAGGCTGACCGGTCTGTCGGACAGATGCAATTGAATCTTCATCGACGGGAAACGCTCGCTGAAACGCGAGATCGCCGGGGCGACGTGCGCGCGACCGAACCCGAACGACGCGTTCACCCGCAACAGCCCGGCCGGTTCGGCGCGGCTCTGGGTGACCAGTTGTTCGAGTTCGGCGAGGTCGTCGAGAATGCGCGAGCCGTTCGCCAGATAGATCTCGCCCTCCGCCGTCAGACTGACGCGCCGCGTGGTGCGGTTCACTAGCCGCACGCCGAGGCGCTGCTCGAGTTGCGCGAGGCGCTTGCTGATCGACGGCGGCGTGACGCCGAGCTCGCGCGCGGCCGCGGCGAGATTGCGGTGACGTGCGACCAGCGCGAACAGATTCAGGTCGGAAAAGCCGTCCATCGATTCGTTCCTAAAAGTTAATTCCGGATTGCCTTAAGAGAAACCCTATCGTTGTGGGCATCAATTAGACTTCATTCAAACATGGGAGGCAACGATGTTTGAAGATTTCACAGATGCTTCGACGCAGATCGACGGAATCCGCATCAACGCGGTCCGCGGCGGCACGGGGCCGGCTTTGCTGCTGTTGCACGGGCATCCGCAGACTCACGCGATCTGGCACAAGGTCGCGCCGACGCTGGCGCGGCATTTCACGGTGATCGCCGCCGATTTGCGCGGCTATGGCGACAGCGGCAAACCGCAAGGCGCCCACGATCACGCGAATTATTCGAAGCGCCGGATGGCCGCCGATCAGATCGCGCTGATGCGCGAGCAGGGGTTCAGCCGCTTCGCGGTGATGGGCCACGATCGTGGCGGGCGCGTCGCGGCTCGCATGGCGCTCGATCACCCGCGCACGGTGACGCGACTCGTGACACTCGATGTCGCGCCGACCCTTGCGATGTACGAACAAACCTCGTTCGACTTCGCGCACGCTTACTGGCACTGGTTCTTTCTCGTGCGGCCCGCGCCGTTTCCCGAGACGCTGATTCGCGCGGACCCCGATCTCTACCTGAAGCAGACCATCGGCGCGCGCAGCGCCGGACTCGCTCCGTTTACGGATGCGGCCTACGCCGAGTATCTGCGCTGCCTGAGCGACCCCGCCACCGCACACGGTATCTGCGAGGACTACCGCGCGAGCATCACAATCGACCTCGAACATGACCGCGCATCGCTCGCTGAAGGGCAAAAGATCGAATGCGATCTGCTGGCGTTGTGGGGCGCCCATGGCGTGATTGAACAATGCTTCGAGCCGCTCGCCGAATGGCGGCAATGGTCCGCTCACGTAAGCGGCGCAGCGCTGCCTTGCGGTCACTACATTCCCGAGGAAGCGCCCGAGTTGCTGCTCGAACGCGTCCTTCCGTTCCTGCAGGCCTAGCCGTTCGAGCATTCATCATGTCAAACCGAACCCTTTACGAGAAGCTGGTCGACTCGCATGTCGTGACGCGTGTCGACGAACAGAACGTGCTGCTCTACGTCGATCTGCATCTGATGAACGAATACACGAGTCCGCAGGCCTTCAGCGCGCTGGCCGCGAAAGCGCGGCGCGTACGCAGGCCGAAGCAGCAGCTTGCGGTGGTCAGCCACATCATTCCGACGCATGCGGAATCGCCCCGCGTGATCCGCGATGCCGCGTCGTCGCTGCTGGCGAACAACCTGGCGCGCAACTGCGCGGAGGCCGGCATCGCGTTGCACGCGGCGAACGATCCGCTGCAAGGTATCGAACATATCGTCGCGCCCGAGCGCGGGCTGGTCAGGCCGGGCATGGTCGTGCTGTGCGGCGACAGCCACACCACCACGTATGGCGCGCTCGGCGCGTTGGGTTTCGGCATCGGCACGTCGGAGGTCGAGCATGTGCTCGCCACGCAGACGCTGGTCTATCGCATCGCGCAGACCATGCGTATCACGATCGACGGCGTGTTGCCGTACGGCACTTCGTCGAAAGACCTGATTCTGTGGATCATCAGCCGCATCGGCGCACAGGGCGCGCGCGGCTATGCGGTGGAATTCGCCGGCTCGACGATCGCGTCGCTGTCGGCGGAAGCGCGCATGACTTTGTGCAACATGACAGTCGAAGCAGGCGCGCGTGCCGCGCTGATCGCACCCGACGCCACCACGTTCGACTATGTGCGGACCCATGCGACCTCGCTCGACGAGGCCGCATGGCGTGCCGCATTGGACGACTGGCGCGAACTGAAAACGGATCCCGGCGCGCACTTCGATATCGAACATCGATTCGACGCGCACGAGGTGGCGCCGTTCGTCACATGGGGCACGAGTCCCGACCAGTCCGTTGCCGTCGACGAACGGATTCCCACCGCGTCCGCGCAGGCAACACCGGAAGCCGCCGCCGCGTTGCGCCGCGCGCTCGACTATGTCGGTCTCGATGCGGATCAGCCGATCGCGGGCACGCCGATCGATCGCGTGTTCATCGGTTCATGCACCAATGGACGCATCGAAGACCTGCGCGTCGTCGCATCGATCGCAGCAGGGCGGCACGTCGCGCAGGGCGTGCGAGCGATGGTCGTGCCCGGTTCGGGCAGCGTGCGCCGCCAGGCGGAAGCCGAAGGCATCGCGGCCACCTTGCGCCAGGCCGGTTTCGAGTGGCGCGAGCCGGGCTGCTCGATGTGTCTTGCGATGAACGACGATTTTCTGGCGCCCGGCGAACGCTGTGCGTCCACCACTAACCGCAACTTCGAAGGTCGCCAGGGCCGTGGCGGCCGCACTCACCTGATGAGTCCGGCAATGGCCGCGGCGGCCGCCCTGACCGGGCGCATCACCGACGTTCGCACACTGGAGACGCAGCCATGATGACCCGACTCGCTGAAATCCATGGGAGCGCCGTGCCGTTGCCGATCGAAAACCTCGATACCGACCAGATCATGCCGAAGCAGTTTCTGCGCATCATCGACAAGGCCGGGCTCAAGGACGGCCTGCTCTACGATCTACGTTTCGACGCGCAAGGCGAGCCGCGTGCCGATTGCGTGCTGAACCGGCCTGAGTATCGCCACGCGCGGATTCTGATCGGCGGCTCGAACTTCGGCTGCGGATCGAGCCGCGAGCACGCAGTGTGGGGGCTTCAGCAAGCCGGTTTCGACGCGGTCATCGCGCCCAGCTTCGCGGAGATTTTCTATTCGAACGCGATGAACAACCGCTTGCTGCTCGTTCAACTGGAACGCGACGCGATCGACCTCCTGCTTCATGACGCGGCCACGCAACCCGCAGCGGCATTACATATCGATATCGCACGACAAACGGTGACGTCCGCCGCGGGACGCGTGTTCGCGTTCCCGCTCGGCGCCCGTCATAAACGGATGGTGATGGAAGGCATGGACACCATCGATCTCACGCTCGCTTCATTGCACGATATCGAAGCATTCGAGCGTGACCACTTCGCACGGCATAGCTGGGCCGCCGTGTTGTAACGCCATGGCGGCATCTTCGCCGCCGATCAATCGAACCGCGCGTGACGGATTCCCCGCCAGAAGGGAAGGGACGCGCTTTGCCCGCAATAACGGAGGAGACATGAAACGCAAGCCGTTCTACAAGGTGCTTTATGTGCAGGTGATCGTGGCGATCGTCATCGGCGTGGCGTTCGGGCACTTTCTGCCCACGGACGCCGTGGCGATGAAGCCGCTCGGCGACGCCTTCATCAAACTCGTGCGGATGATCATCGGCCCGGTGATTTTCTGCACGGTCGTGACCGGGATTGCCAGCATGCACGACATGCGCAAGGTCGGGCGCGTCGGCAGCAAAGCCCTGCTGTATTTCGAAGTGGTGTCGACGTTCGCTCTCGCGATCGGATTGCTCGCCGCGCATGTGCTGAAACCGGGCGTCGGCTTCAATGTCGATCCAGCCACGCTCGATGCCGGCGCGATCGCGGGTTACGCCGCACAAGCCGCGCATGGTGATGGGCTCGCGGGCTTTTTCATGCACATCATTCCCGAGACGTTCGCCGGCGCTTTCACTCAGGGCGACATCCTGCCCGTGCTGCTGATCGCGATGCTGTTCGGCACCGCGCTCGCGGTGATGGGCGAACCCGCCAAACCGCTGATCGGCCTGATCGAATTGCTGTCGAAAACGTTCTTTCGTATCGTGCGCATGATTACCAGCCTCGCTCCAATCGGGGCGTTCGGCGCGATCGCGTTCACGATCGGCAAGTATGGCATCGTCTCTTTGCTGCCGATGCTGAAACTGATCGGCACGTTCTATCTGACCGCGTTTCTGTTCGTCTCGTGTGGTCTCGGCCTGATTGCCCGCGCATGCGGGTTCAGCTTGTGGCGCTTTGTCGTGTACATCAAGGACGAGTTGCTGATCGTGCTCGGCACGTGCACGTCCGAAGCGGCGTTGCCGCAACTGATGAACAAGCTCGAACGGCTCGGCTGCTCGCGCGGGATTGTCGGACTCGTGGTGCCGACCGGCTACTCGTTCAATCTCGACGGCACCAATATCTATATGACGCTTGCGGTGCTGTTTCTCGCGCAGGCCACCAACACCCATTTGACGATCACCCAGGAAATCACGCTGCTGGCCGTGACGATGCTGACCTCCAAAGGGTCGACGGGCGTCACGGGGGCGGGTTTCATCACGCTGGCCGCGAGTCTTTCGGTGGTGCCGACCGTGCCGGTGACGGCCATGGTGTTGATACTCGGCATCGACCGCTTCATGTCCGAGTGCCGGGCGCTGACGAATACGATGGGTAACGGCGTGGCGTCGATCGTGATCGCGGCGTGGGAAAAGGAACTGGATCGCGACAGGCTCAGGGCGGCGTTGGCACGGCCGGCGGGCGCGGGCTCGGTGAGTGAGGCGAGTCCGACGGAAGAAGGTGCGATGGCCGCTGCCGTGCGGAAAGGGGACGCGCGCCGCTCGATATGATCATGCAGCTGCCGCCCGTGACAAACCATGAGTTCGATTCACGGCAGCCACGGCAACGCCTCACTTGAGCCGCGGCACCGTCACTTCAACCGCCGCCTCGAACCGCTTCACCGCACCGACAACATCGCTGCGCAGTTGCCGCAATGCGGCCTGCTGCGCATCGGGCGGCACGAGTCCTTGCCACAGCAGATCGCTCAGCGAAGCGGCGGTGGCTTCGATATCGACGGCTTTCTGTTTGCGCACCGCGTCCCACAGCACGTGTTCCATCGGGCCATATACGGCCGAGCGTAGCAGGCCGAGCGGCATATCCCCGCGAATATCGCCGCTCGCCACGCCTTCGGCGAGCACGTTCATCATCGGCGCCGTATAGCGGCGCTGCAGTTCGACGATCACGTCGCCGAACTTGTCGTCCTTCTCGCGCCCTTCGGAAAGAATGAGCGCGCACAAACCGGTGCCGTCGACGGTGAGCCGGTAGAGGTGCGTGCGCACGAGGTACGCGAACTTGTTGCGCGTGCCTGCGATCAGCGGCAATTCGCTTTCGACCTGGCTGATGATCTCGTCGTACCAATTGCCGAGCACGCGCACGCAGAGATCGCGCTTGCTGGCGAAGTACGTGAAGATCGTCGCCTCGGACACGCCGACGCGCCCGGCGATCTCCGTCATGGTGGCCGACGCATAGCCGACTTCGGAAAAGACGAGCCGGGCCGCCTCCAGAATCGCCTTGAGTCGCTGTTCGGAGCGCGCCTGCACGGGCACGCGGCGGGAAAGGGCCGAGGTGGTCATCGAGAGAGCCGGGCGGTGCTGTGATTTGGTGAGTTGAGTCTAGCTCAAGGAATGCGGCCGTGCAAAGACTAGCATGATGCAAATAAAATTAACCATCTAACACAGCACAGGATAAAGACCTGAGCTAAACTCAACAAACATCGAAAGCGCAGCACATGGAGGAGACAGCCGAATGCCCGCAGCTTCGTCGAGTACATCGCCGCCAGCGAGCGGCTACCGTTCAGTTTTCCGCGAAGGCCTTTTCGCCGGCAAAGTGATTATCGTCACCGGCGCGGGCAGTGGCTTAGGCCGATGCACGGCGCACGAACTCGCGTCGTTAGGGGCGACCCTGGCGCTGGTCGGCCGCAGCGAAGACAAGCTGAAAACGGTGCAAACCGAACTGGCCGAAGATCATCGTCACACCGCCGGCCATAAGATTTATTCCTGCGACATTCGCAACGAGCAACAGGTACGTGAAACGATCGCTTCGATCGTGGCAGACCTGCATCGCATAGACGGCCTCTTCAACTGCGCGGGCGGCCAATTCCCAGCAAAGCTTGAAAAGATTTCGTTGAACGGCTGGGACGCGGTCGTGCGCAACAATCTGCACGGCACGTTCCTGATGTCCCGCGAGTGCTATACGCAATGGATGGAACATCACGGCGGCACGATCGTGAACATGCTGGCGGACATCTGGGGCGGCATGCCCGGCATGGGGCACTCGGGCGCGGCCCGCGCGGGTGTATGGAATTTCACCGAAACCGCCGCCTGTGAATGGGGTCACGCGGGGGTAAGAGTCAACGCCGTCGCACCGGGCTGGATAGCGTCGGCGGGTATGGACAGCTATAACGAAGACTACCAGGCGCTGCTGCGCACGCTCAAGCACAAGGTCCCGCTGCAGCGCTTCGGCACCGAATCCGAACTCGCCAGCGCTGCGGTATTTCTGTTGTCGGAGGCCTCGGCGTTCATCAACGGCACGGTGATCCGCGTCGACGGCGGCGTGCCGAACGCTCGCCATTCATGGCCGCTTCCGCAAGCGGAGCGTACGATCGAATATAACGGCTTCCCGCGCTATCAACCGCCGGCCGGCTTGCAGGAGCAGACGCCATGAACCTCGACGGCCAGACCTACGAATCGCTGACGGCAAACTTCGCCTGGCAGATCCCGGCGCGCTACAACATCGGCGTCGACGTGTGCGATAAATGGGCCGACGGCTCCGGCCGCCTCGCGCTGATCTACGAAGATCCCGAGGGCAACGCCACCCGCTATACGTTCGACCAGTTGAAGGTGCTGTCCGACCGCTTCGCCAATGCGTTGCTCGCAGCGGGCGCGCAGCGCGGCGACCGCATCGGCATCTTCCTGTCGCAGTCTGTCGAAACGGCGATCGCGCATCTCGCCGCCTACAAGGCCGGCATGGTAGCCGTGCCGCTGTTCGCGCTATTCGGCGTCGACGCGATCGAACACCGGCTCGGCGATAGCGGCGCGGTAGCGTTGATTACCGATCAAGGCGGTATGTGCAAGGTCGACGAAATCCGCGCGGCATTGCCTGCGCTACGCACTGTTTTCAGCGTGGATATCGCTGAGGACAATGGCGATCCGCAATCGCCCGTGCGTTCGTTCTGGCACGCGCTGAACCACGCGAGCGCGGACTTCACGCCCGCCGACACGGGCGCCGACGATCCCGCCGTCATCATCTATACCTCCGGCACGACCGGCAAACCGAAAGGCGCGTTGCACGGGCATCGCGTGTTGCTCGGTCATCTGCCCGGCGTGGAAATGTCGCAGCAGGGTTTTCCCGCGCACGCCACGCTGATGTGGACGCCCGCCGACTGGGCGTGGATCGGCGGCCTGTTCGACGTGCTGCTGCCGTCGTGGCATCACGGCGTGCCGGTATTGGCGCGCCGCTTTGCGAAATTCGACGGTCAGGCCGCTTTCGATCTGATGGCGCGTCACGCGGTCTCGCATACGTTTTTGCCGCCCACCGCGCTGAAGATGATGCGCGGCGTCGAACGTCCCGAGCGCTGGAATCTCGCGCTGCGTTCGGTGGCGAGCGGCGGCGAATCGCTCGGCGAGGAATTGATCGGCTGGGGCCGCAAGGCGCTGGGCGTCACCATCAACGAGTTCTATGGGCAGACGGAATGCAACGTCGTGGTGTCGTCGTGCGCGGCGCTGTTCGAGCCGTGCTTCGGCGCGATCGGCCGCGCGGTGCCGGGGCATCATGTTGCGATCGTCGATCTGGATGGCAACGAACTGCCGGCCGGTGCGATAGGCGATATCGCCGTAGCCGCGCCCGATCCGGTCATGTTTCTCGGCTACTGGGGCAACGAGGCGGCGACGCGCGAGAAATTCCGCGGCAAGTTTCTGGTGACCGGAGACCTGGGTACGCGCGACGCGGACGGCTTTATCCGTTTTGTCGGCCGTGGCGACGACTTGATCACGAGCGCGGGTTACCGGATCGGGCCGGCTTCGATCGAAGATTCGCTGCTGCGTCATCCGGCTGTTTCGATGGCGGCCGTGATCGGTGCGCCGGATCGCGAGCGCACGGAGATCGTTATGGCGTTCGTGGTGCTGAACCCCGGCTTTGTCGGCGACGCGGCGCTCGTGCGTCAGATACAGCAGCACGTCAAAACGCGCCTCGCCGCGCACGAATATCCGCGCGAGATTCGCTTTGTCGACAGCCTGCCGCTGACGGCGACCGGCAAGGTGATCCGCAAGGCGCTGCGCGAAGGACTCGGACAAGACGCGGAGAATCCAGCGTCAAAACCCGAGCCGCGATGAGCACGCGCCAGCGTCAACCGGCGACGCGCGGCGGCAGGGCGCCGAGAGATTCGGGCGCGCAACCCGGCGCGGCGCCACTGGACGACACCGACCGGAGGCTCCTCGCGCTGCTCGCCGAAGACGCGACGCGTACTTATGCGGAACTCGGCAAACTGCTGTTTCTGTCGGCGCCCGCCGTCCACGAGCGCGCGAGGCGCTTGAAGAAAGAAGGCGTGATCAAGGCCACTGTCGCCGCACTCGATGCCGCCAAACTGAATCGTCCGTTACTCGCGTTCGTGCATGTCGATACGACGAGTTGGGCGGTGACGCGGCAACTACTGGCGTTGGAAGAACTGCCGGAAGTCGAGGAGATTCACACTGTGACGGGCGAGAGCGCCATGCTGCTCAAAGTCCGCACACGTAACACGCAATCGCTCGAGCAGCTGCTTGCGCGCATTCACGCGATCGAAGGTTTTACCGGCACGCGCAGCTATATCGCGCTGACTACGTATCTGGAGCGCGGCCCGAGTCCGGCACTCTGAAGCACGATAAGCGATCGCTGCGTCTCAGTCATGCAGCGAGAGACCTTTCACCGCTTTGTCGACCGCCTTCTTCGGTCCGCGCACCGCAAGCCCGACGAGATCAGGCGCATCAGCGGGTTCGGCGCGGAACACTTCCCGGTTCGCCTGATCGTGACCGGTCGAGAACATCGCGCGTACATACACGGCACGCGTCAATTCACGTTCGATACCCTGACGAAGCGCGCGCTGCAAACCTGCGTTGTCCGCCTGGTACACCATCATCGGCTGGCCGAGCAGCCGCGCATGCCGACGGCCAGCCGCATCCTCGTAAGGCTCGCCCATTGCCTCAGGCGCCGCGCCCGCGATTCCTGTTGCGAGAAACGCGGTCACATTGAGTTTTTGCCACACAGCGAGATCGTCCAGCACGATGATCGCGACTTTCGTATCGAATTCCATAACGCACGACGCTCCACAGCCGGGCGATGCAGGGTTGCTACAGCGCCCGTCGGTCAAGAAGGTATTCACACTCGAATCTTATGGAAACTCGAGCGCGTGTGCACGAGCGCAGAGCAAAAACGAATGGACTTCACCAGCCGCGCTTTTTCACGCGGTCCATGTCGGGTTTTGCCCTAATGCCATTCAGCAAACAGCGTTCGAAGTGCGCCGCGTGCTGCATTGCAACCTGAAGGGGCGTCATGCTCATCGCCGTTTGCGCCGCCATTTGCGCCGCTATTACGTGCGGCAGGCGCATGCCGTCGACGCGCCCGCAACATAGGGCAAGTCCCTGGCGCGATTTAGCCGTGCATTACCACTCGCGTTCGCGGCCTCCTAAACTTGGTTCAAACAGGAGGGGACACCGATGGCCAAACTCATTCACACGATGATCCGTGTGCACGATCTGCCGCGCTCGCTGCAGTTCTATCAAAGAGCTTTCAATCTGGACGTATCGCACCGGCTCGACTTTCCGGACTTCACGCTCGTCTACTTGCGCAACGAGGAGGCCGACGCCGAAATAGAACTCACCTGGAATAAAGGCCGGGAGGAACCGTATTCGCATGGTGACGGCTACGGCCACGTTGCGTTCTGCGTCGACGATGCAAAGAGCGAACGGCTGCGTCTGCTCGACCTCGGCATGGCGCCCAACGATCTGCGCGAGTTTCACAACGACAACGGCGAGTTGCTGGCGCGCTACTTTTTCATTCAGGACCCTGACGGCTACAAGATCGAAGTGCTGGAACGCTACGGCCACTATCAATAGTAAAAGCAATCCAGGCGGCCGCCGCGTGTAGTTGCAGTACCCCACAGCAACCAGATTAGATGGGACCGAGTAGGTGCTTTGCACTCGCTCCGGTCGACAAAGGAGACAGACATGAAGACAACGATCATCCCGATCGTCGCGTCCGATCACGCACATCATGCGCATCATCACGGGCACGAGCATACTCACGAGCACCCCGGTGAGCATGGTGCGGCGAAGGCCGCCACCGCCGCCACCGCCGCCACCGCCGCATTGAGGATTCCGCTCACACGGCGCGAGCTATTGAAAGGCACCGGCGTGCTGATGGGCACGCTGGCGGCTTCTTCGGTGTTGTCGGCCTTCGCGCCGAGCCGCGCCTGGGCGCTCGAAATGCAAGGACTCGACACGCACCAGGGCGAAGTGATTCTGGCCTTCACGCGGCAGCTCTATCCGCACCCCACGCTGGACAACGCGGTCTACGCGCTGGTCGTCAAGGACCTCGACGCCAAAGCGAAAGCCGATCCGGCAGTGCGCCAGCAACTCGCCGATGGTGTCAAACAGCTCGACGCGCAAGCGGGTTCGGACTGGCTCAAACGCACGCCGTCGGACCAGGCGCAAGACGTCGCGGCGCTCGCGGGCACACCGTTCTTCAACACGATACGCGGCACCGCGGTGGTCTCGCTATACGCCAACACCATGGCGTATACGCACTTCGGCTACGGCGCTTCGGAAGGCGACGGCGGCTACCTGTACAAGGGCTTCAACAGTCTCTCGTGGCTGCCCAATCCGCCGGCCGCCGCCAGCGGCCCGATTCCGACGGATAGCTAACCGCTGCGACAGTCACCATCGTGCATGGGACCGGAGTCACGCGCCAAGGGACTCGAGTAAGCGCTAAAGCGCCGACTCTGGCCGGCAGCCCAACTCGGGTCAATAGAGGAGACAGGACATGGAACAGGACAACAACAAGGTGCGTTTTTCGCACAACGACGACAAGGTCGTCGTGATTATCGGCTCGGGTGCCGGCGGCGGCACGCTTGCCAACGAACTGGCGCAGAAGGGTATCAACGTCGTCGTGCTGGAGGCGGGTAAGCTGCACACGCAAGGCGATTTCACAACCGACGAGTGGGGCTCGTTCCAGATGCTGTCCTGGCTCGATAAACGCACCACCTCGGGCACCTGGCGCATCGCCAAAGACTTTCCGAATCTCCCCGCCTGGATCTGCAAGACGGTGGGCGGCACGACCACGCACTGGGCCGGCGCGAGTCTGCGGATCAGGCCGCACGAGTTCAAGGCGAAGACGACCTACGGCGCTATCAAGGATGCCAATCTGCTCGACTGGCCGCTCACGCGCGAGGAACTCGATCCGTACTACGACCGCGCGCAGCAGAAGATGGGCATTACGCGCACCAACGGTCTTCCGGGCCTGCCAGGCAACAACAACTTCAAGGTGATGTCGGCCGGCGCGATGAAGGTCGGTTACAAGGACTGCAATACCGGGCACATGGCGATCAATAGCGTGGTGCGTGACGACCGCGCGCATTGCTTCCAGCGCGGCTTCTGTTTTCAGGGGTGTCGCACTGGTGCGAAGTGGTCGACGCTCTACACCGAATTGCCGCGCGCCCAGGCCACCGGCCATATGGAATTGCGCACACAGGCCCACGTGGTGCGCATTGAAACCGACGCGCGCGGTAAGGCGAAGGAGGTGCTCTACTACGACGGCAACGGCAAGCTGCAGCGGCAAAAGGCGCGCATCGTCGCGGTGGCCGGCAACTCGATCGAAACGCCGCGCCTGCTGCTGAACTCGCATTCGAGCAGGTTCCCGCAGGGCCTCGCGAACGGTTCGGGGCAGGTGGGCCGCAACTACATGCGTCATACCACGGGCTCGGTGTACGCGGTGTTCAACGACAAGGTGGAAATGTTCAAGGGCACCACGATGGCCGGCATCATCGAGGACGAGGCGGCGTTCAATCCGCAGCGTGGCTTCGCAGGTGGCTATCACATGGAGACCGTGTCGCTCGGCCTGCCGTTTTATGCGGCCTTTCTCAATCCTGGCGCGTGGGGTCCGACCTTCACCCAGGCAATGGATCAATACGCGTACACGGCGGGTATGTGGATCGTCGGCGAGGATATGCCGCGCGAGAGCAATCGCGTGACCTTGAATACCGACGTGAAGGACCAGTACGGCCAGCCGGTCGCCAACGTGCATTTCGACGATCATCCGAACGACGAAGCGATGCGCGAGCACGCGTACAGGCAGGGCACCGCGGTGTACGAAGCGGCGGGTGCGAAGACGGTCTATCGCGTGCCGCCGTATCCGTCCACGCATAACCTCGGCACGGCCCGCATGAGCGCGCGCGCGGAAGACGGCGTGTGCAACCGGTTCGGGCAGACGCATGAAGTATCGAACCTGTTCATTTCGGACGGTAGCCAGTTCACCACCGGCGCGGCGGAAAATCCGACCATGACGATCGTGACGCTGGCGATCCGCCAGGCCGATCACATTGCGGCGCAGATGAACAAACGCGCTGTATAAAGCGGTCCGACGGGGCAGGGCGGCGTTCGGGTTCGAGGCAATTGTCGAGCGGTGAATGCCGGCGTATGTTGACGAACGCGGGCGGGGGGGGGGGGGGGGGGGGGGGGGGGGGGGGGGGGGGGGGGGGGCGCGCGGGGGGGGGGGGGGGGGGGGGGGGGCGGGATGGGGGGGGGGGGGGGGGG
>NZ_JARESX010000033.1:0-83594 GCF_046026435.1 Paraburkholderia sp. RL17-381-BIF-C
GAGTCCTCGTTCCTACAAATCGCTGTGTCGCCAATTGACGAGCATCTCCTTGAACCGCAGATTAATGCGACACTCAGTTTCTTGCGAAGCTACGAGGCTGAAGTGAGGCGGCTGGCCAGGTTTCCAGGGGTGGACGCGGTCGAGTTCCGCATGGGCCTCTTCTGGTTGCCCGACACAGCTATTTACCCGATTTCGCTCACGCCATCGTTTCTCAAGGCAGTTGGCGACGTAGGTGCGACCGTTGACATATATGTTTATGCAAGTGACGGCGTAAATTAGGTTGAGCGTTGTTCCCTCCACCTACCCCACCCGCCGCCTGCACCCTTCAATCACCCACACACTCATCAACCCCGCGCCCGCGCACGCGACGATATCCGGCTTATAAATCGCCAACGCCATCCACACGAGATTCGTATAACCGCGAAAAAACGCTGGTATAGCCGCACGCAGATCGCTCCAACGCGTCGTCGCCAGCACGCCACCCGTCGCCGACATCACCGTAAACAAGGCCCACGCAAACTGTGTCGCGCGCGCTTCGCGCTGTACCAGCAACACGATCAACGCTGCGAACCCGGCGAACCATACAGGCACACAAGCCCAAAACACAGGCGGCCGACGCGCAACCCATTCGCGCCATTCCGCCTGCGAAAACGAAATGAAGAACGCGAACAACACGCCGTGCGCATAAGGCATCAACCACGCATGCGAGTCCGTAGCGATCCAGTGCCCGGCAAAGCCCAGCGCCGTCGCACTGAAGGCCGCAAGTATCGCGAGTTCCTTCACAGGCGGCCACCCGTAAATCAACGCAGCCCAAATCGTGCAGACCCCTAGCGTGGCCATCGCGATCGAAGTCGATCTTCCGCTGCCGTCTTCGCACAGCGAAATGGTGGTCGCACCAAGCCACACAGGAACCCACCCATAGCGCAGCCAACCGATCGCGCGTAACGCCCGCAGTTTTTGTTGCTGGCCTTCGGACAGCAACACGGTGGCGGCAGCGACCATCACCAAAGCAAGCATGAGTGTCGAAACAAGAATGCCCAATTGAGCCGGCGCCCACTGATCGAACCATCGGCCGCGACTGGAATTGAGCGAAGCATCGGCAAACAGCAATCCGCACCACGCATTCAGCGCGAGCGCCGGACCAAGCAGGCGGCCCGCGCTAATGCGAAACTTGAGGCAGCGGCCCCAGAAATCGACCTTCTCGGCATTGAGCCTCAGCCGCACGACGTTGGGATGGTAACGGCATAGCGCGATCAGCAGTTGCTCCATCTCGGCGCGCACGCCGGCACGAAGCAGCGCTCTGGCGCCGACCGTCATTTGAGGCAATGGCCCTTCGAGCAACGCCATCGCGTTGGGAAAGCGCAGGCGCAGCGCGTCATAGTCCTCGTCGGCAAACACGCGGTCCAGCGCGAGCGCCGCAATGGCCGCATTGCGCCGCCGCAGGTGCGTCGCGTTGTCCCGCCAGCCGAGGACCGCACTTAGGTTCGTGCGCAGCGTTGCCGGCGTGTCCTCGTTTAGACAATGGCACAGCGCCTGCCATTCGAGTTCGTCGCGCGTCGGAATGTTGATAACGCGGGCAAATAGATCTTGCAGTGTCCGCCGCGACCCGAGATCATCCGTGTGCGCGACGAAGTTTTGCCAGAGTTGGACTGCGGTTTCGAAAGCGTCCAGTTCGCGAGCGGCCTGAACTTCAGAGGTGTCGGCCGTAATGGACAGCATCACAGGCGCTTTTGTAGATCTCTGCGTGGGTTCGGTCAACTCCGCGGTCGCGATGCCGTCCACATTCACCTGCGTGGGCGCCGTGGTCGATTTCTGTGCGGCCGTACCGCTCGCCATCTGCAACGCGGACTCATACGCATACCGCAAACGCTGAAACGCCTCGGCATCTTCGTCCGGACGCTGTTGCTTCAACAGCCGCGCATAGGCGCGACGCACCGCACGCTCGTCGGCATTCGACTCGATGCCGAGCACGTCCCAAGGCCAATGATTGTTCGCAATCGTGTTCATGGCCGCTCAATAAGTCACATGCACATCAAAGCGGTCGAGCAGCGCGCCCAGTTCGCCGCGCGCCTGCGCGATTTCATCGGCATTCTGATGCTCGATCAGCGCCTGGAAGCGAGCGATATGCGCGGCCAGATATTGCCGATGGTCGCCCAGCGTTTCTTCGTAGACACGGTCCGCGCGCGTCAACAACGTCCGGTTCTCGAGTTGGTCGCGTGGATGAATCTTCAGCGCGCTCAATGCAGCGAGGCGCTCGCGGATTTCTTCCGGCGTCATCACACCGGGGTTCTCTTCAATCACCATTGCGCGTTTCTTGCCGTCCGGAAACGCGGTGGCTTCCACTTCGAGCACACCGTTGATGTCGTAAGTGAAGCGCACATCCGCGCCTGCTTCGCCCGCTGGTTTGAGCGGCACTTCGAGCGTGAATTCGCCGAGCGATACGTTGTCCGCGGTCAGCCGCGCTTCGCCCTGAAACACCTTGAGGTTGAGTATCGGCTGACGGTCGCGCACGGTAAAGATGCGCTGCATGCGGCTCACCGGCACGATCGTATTGCGCTCGATGATCGGCAGAAAGTGACCCGGCACGAATTGGCCCGGACCGACTTGCATGGCCGTGTCGATGCCGAGGCTATACGGCGCGACATCGGTCAGCACCATTTCGTCGAGCCCGGCGTCGCGTCCAACGAGACCGGCCTGTACCGCAGCGCCGAGTGCGACCACCTCGTCCGGATTCAAATGTCCGGTGGGCAGGCGACCGAACATCTTCGAGACCAGCTTGCGGACCATCGGCATGCGCGACGCACCACCCACGAGAATGATCTCGTCGAGCGCAGCCACGGCGATTTTCGAATCACGCAAGGCGCGTTCTACCGGCTTACGCAGCCGTTCCAGCAAATGCTCGCAAGTGCGCTCCGCGGCGGCTGCGTCGAGTTGGAGCGTGTACTTGTCGTCGCCGGCTGCAAGCTCGAGGGTGACGCTTTCAACGCCGCTCTGCGTGAACTGACGCTTCGCACGTTCGGCCTGCTGATGCAGACGCTGTGCTGCAACCGGCGCGAGCGATCTGACCTTGAGGCCGTTGCGCTGGCAGAACAACTCGACCAGTGCCTCGGTGAAATCTTCACCGCCCAGAAAATTGTCGCCGGTGCTCGCGCGCACCTCCATCACACCTTCGAAGAAGTCGAGCACGGAAACGTCGAAGGTGCCGCCGCCGAGATCGAAGATCAGAAATTTGCGCTCGCAATCGCGTTGATGCACGCCATACGCCAGCGCGGCCGCTGTCGGTTCGTTGACGAGACGCAGTACATTGAGACCGGCCAGTTCCCCGGCGATGCGCGTGGCTTTACGTTGTGCATCGCTGAAATAGGCGGGCACGGCGATCACCGCGTCGCTGATCGCTTCGCCGAGAAAAGCTTCGGCATCGGCCTTCAATGATTTGAGTACGAGAGAAGACAGCTCTTCGGGGCGCAGCGTTTGCGCGCCGAGCGACACGGTGCGGCTCGTGCCCATGTAGCGCTTGAAGTTTGCAGCGGTACGTTGCAGATGCGTATGCAGGCGATCGTGGGCGGGGCGGCCGACGAGGATCGAGCCGTCGTCGTCGATGGAAACGCACGAGGGCGTGAGCGTCTCGCCTAACGCGTTCGGGATGAGGACAGCGTGATTGTCGCGCCAGATTGCCGCGAGACTATGCGTGGTTCCAAGATCGATGCCGATGATCGAAGGCATGTACGGTTTCCGATTCGTTTGCGCCCCTCCGTGAGGAGACCGCCCAGGTTTTCGCTGATGCATTGCGTGGAGCCGGGTGTAGCTCCGTCCAATGGCGATAACGGCAGACCGCACGCAAACTTGAGCGGCGCGGACAAAAGGTCGCTGAGGGAATCGGATCGTGGGATGCGCTGCGCATGGCGGCCGGATGATCGGCCGGACATGCGAAAGCGGCGAGCCGTGCGTGGCACACGGCGTGGAGAGAGGTACTCGAAGCGCGCTAGACGAGCGTGCTGCGCGATAGCGATCGCTATCGCAACGTCGACATCACAGCGCTTTGCGATAAACCACGAAACCCGAGCGGTCCGCGACCTGGTCATACAGCTTCATCGCCGTCTGATTGGTTTCGTGTGTCTGCCAGTAAACGCGCTGCGAGCCATCGGCTTTGGCGCGTGCATATACCGCCTCGATCAATGCTCGGCCCACGCCTTTGCCGCGTTCGCTATCGAGCGTATAGAGGTCTTGCAGATAGCAGATGGGTCCCGCCATGGTGGTGTGACGGTGATACAGAAAATGCACGAGACCGAGCAACTGGCCGTTGCGTTCGGCGACCATGGCATGCATCGGCTCATAGCCGTCGAAGAAACGCCCCCAAGTGATTTTCGTGATTTCGCGCGGCAGCGCTGTTTCGCCCGAGCGGCCATAGAACGCGTTGTAGGCGTCCCATAGCGGCAACCACGCGTCGAAATCGGCGGGTGCGACAGGGCGGATCTGAATCGGGCCTGACATGTTTGATTCCTCGTTAAGTGAAGATTCTCAAACCGTCAGCATAAGAAATTTGTCGCACGATTGTTAGCTCCACAAAGCGGCCAGAACTTGGAGCCACGCGCAGGGTGATCGCCTCCGCCATGGCGCGCTAGACCGTTTCCGCCTTGAGCCATCGCGTGAGCAGCGCATCGTCGCCGGTTTCCAGCGACTCCGCGATTCGGCGTCCCACCGCCGCGCCGAATTTATACCCGTGTCCGGAGCAAGCCGACACCACTAGCGTGTTGCCAATGCGCTTCGAAAAGAACCGCTTGTCCGCCGTGAAGGTGTACGCGCAGGTTTTTACTTCGGATACCGTATATTCGTCTATGCGGCTGAACGGCGGCGAAAACATCCGGCGCAAACGGTCGCCCTCGCCAGGCGCGGCAATGCGATTGGCGTCGGGGTCGAGCGCAAGTGTTTTATTGACACCCGCACCGAACTTCAGACCGACGCCGTCGATTGGTGGCAGCACATAGCCGTCATTCTTGCCGCCAATGTCGACGATCGCGGGTGCCGTCGACCACGCGTCTTCCAGATCCGCCGGCGGCTCCAGATAAGCGACGGTATTGCGATAAGTCATCAGGTTTTCGGCGAGCGCCGGGAACAGTTGCAACGTCCATGCGCCCGCGGCGACCACGAGCTTGTCGGCACGCACGAGAGTGTCGTCTTCGAGACGCACGGAAGCGGTGTGCGGATCGACCGCGAGCACCTTCGTGTGCATGCGAATATCGGCGCCGCGCATCTTGAGCCACGCTTTCATGTCGCGTGCAATGCGTTCGCTGAACAGCGCACCACCGTCGCGATCGAAGTAAGCATAACGAAAGGTGTTGGGGTCGAGAAAGGGAAACCGCGCGGCGGCATCGCGTGGCTCAAGCCTTTCATACTCGAAATTCATGCGGTCGAGTCCGGCGCGGAACTGCTCGGCGCCGTCGCCCGCGAATTGTGAAATGCCGAGTACTCCGCAGTTTGCATAGTGTGAAACGCCGAGGTCGTTCCACAGCAGGTCCCAGCTGTCGAACGCCTCGTCGATGGTGTGCGCGTAGCCGTCCGCATCGCCGTAGGCACGGCGAATCATGCGATGCCGGTCGCCTGAAGCGGCGAGTGGATTGGGAATCGAGCCTTGCTCGATTAGTGTGATGTCGTGTCCCTGTTTTGAGAGCGACCACGCCGTGCTCAAGCCGGTAATGCCCGCGCCTACGATTGTTATCCGCATGCCAACTCCCCCCAGTCAATGGTCCTGGGTCAGAGTCTAGCAGCGGGAAAAATAATCGGCGCGCGTTGCGTACGTTCGCGCGCGAGTCTATCCAGACGAAATGTTCAGCGAGCAGGGGGCTCCGCGCGCCGCGGTGTCAGTGTTTGCGGTCCGCGCTACGACGAAGCTGATTGCGGACTTTTTTCGCCGCAAAGAGCGGTACGTAATCGAATACACGCGCGTCCTGACGATAAACAGCCAGGATGTCCGCGTACAGCTTCGAGACCGTTTCCGTTGGCGTGTCGGTTTCCTCGGCGATGCTTCTCACCAATTCGTCTACGTTGGGCTCGGGTTGAGACATGGGCTTCTCCAAGGATGCCAGGCAGGTTGGACGGACACAGCGCGCACAGCAGGAGTTTCATTAGAGGATGCGATGCACGGGCATGCCAATTGAATCGATCTATCACATGATTCAATTCACAGAGATTTTTGTCTTGCGGTGCAGCAAGTCACCGTGTGGCGCGGCTAGCCGGAAAATCAATGCGTATGCCGGTGGTGAATATCTGGGAAATGCGCGTGCGCATGCGTGATGGGTGCATGTTGGTGCGGATGCGTGTGCGGCTCGGCGCCGTCCCACGCGAAGTCGTGCTCGTGCTGATGATGCGCGTCGTGCCGGTGACGGTGCGTATGTTCGAGCGGATCGTGCGTGTGAGGATGTTCGTGACGCTCGCGAATGTGCAGCCACACGCCCAACGTCATCAGCGCGGCGGCGATCCAGAACAGCGGCGGCGGCATTTCCGGCCAGAGCAGCCACGACAAGGTCACGCCGAACAGCGGCGCGACGGAGAAGTAGGCGCCCGTTCGCGCCGTGCCGAGATTGCGCAACGCGACGACGAACAGCACGAGGCTGACGCCGTAGCCCGCAAAACCCGTGAGCATGGCGAGCGCGACGGTCGGCACGCTCGGCCATGCGGCACCGAGTACGAACGCGAGCGTCACGTTGACCGAACCGGCCACGAGCCCTTTTACGCAGGCGATGAACATGGCGTCGTGCGCGGATACCTTGCGCGTGAGGTTGTTGTCGACGGCCCAGCACGCGCACGCGCCGGCCAGCAGCAGCGTGCCGGGCGGCAGGCCCGCCGCGCCCGGCTGCCAGGAGAGCGCCACGCCGCCCGCGACGATCGCGGCCATGCCGAGGAACACCTGCACGTCGACATTTTCGCGAAACACGACCCAGGCGATCAGAGCGGTGAACACCCCTTCCAGATTGAGCAGCAGGGAACCGGTGGCGGCGGGCGTTGTTTTCAGACCCAGCATCAATAAAGCGGGCCCCACGACGCCGCCGGCCACGATCGCGCCGGCCAGCCATGGCACCTCGCGTAACGGGAAGCGGCTGTGGTCGGCCGGTTGCCCGGTGCGCCCGCCTTTGAGCCGGCGCGCCAGAATCAGGGCGGCAAGGCCCGCGCCGCTGCCGAGATAGAACAGCCCGGCAAGCAGGAACGGCGAGAGCGAGCCGAGCAGCGCTTTGGCGAGCGGGGTCGTCGCGCCGAACAGGGCGGCGGCGAGCAAGGCGGTAAACGCGGCATTGAAGCGGGAAGGCATGAGCGGGCGATTCAGGTAGGAGAGGGCGTTGCAGACACCTCAATGCTAACCGGATGGCGCGGCTTACGCTGCGCTGAACCGTCGTTTGGATGGAAACTCCCCGAACGCGGGCAGGGTCGGCTAGCCTCGAAGGCACGGCGGTCAGATCGCCGGAAACTGTCCCGCACGCGCCGAGCGTCGCCCGCACATGCTTTGCAGTGTCGCCGCGCGGATTCGCGGTCGGCGCGCGCATCCATCCGGCCCCATCGAACGTAATACCTTTATATCCGCTACGTTCGAGGCCATTGCCATGCGCCGTGTTGTGCTTACCACCGTCGCCGCCGCTGCTGCGGCATTTCTGCTGTTCTCGCTCGCGGGCTGCTCCAACGATCCGCCCAATCCCAACCCGCGCGCGAGCGAACCGCTCTCCACGGTGCCGGTCGACTTGCCGCGCTATATGGGCCGCTGGTACATCATCGCGAACATTCCCTATTTCGCCGAGCGCGACATGGTGGGGAGCCGCGCGGAATGGAAATTGCGCGACGACGGCAAGATCGAGGACTCGTACTACGGCCGCAAAAAGAGTTTCGACGCCGAGGAAAAGCACTATCAGTTTCTCGACACGCCCGTGCCGGGCAAAGACGGTGGCGAGTGGAGCGTGCAACTGTTCTGGCCGGTCCACGTGACGCAACTGACGCTCTATGTCGATCCGGACTATCGCTACACGATCCTCGGCTATCCCGGCAAAAACCTCGGCTGGATTTTTTCCCGCGAGCCGGACATGAGCGATGAAACGTATCGTGCCCTGCTCGGCCGGCTCGACGCGATGGGTTACGACACGTCGCGCTTCAGACGCGTGCCGCAGCGGCCGGATCAGTTGGGCAAAGCAGGCTTCGCCTCGCCGGGCGACAAGGACTAGCGGGCGCGCCGGACGCATCCGATCGCGCTTTCGAAGCGTATAACCCGCATCGCCTTTGAACGAGGAATCCATGCCAGCACTTGCCGCCGCCGTGATTGCCCTGATTGGGCTCGTCGTGATTTTCAGCGCGGTCTGGGCATGGCAGTTGAAAACCGAAAACGCCGGCATGGTCGATCCCATCTGGGCGTATTCGCTCGGTCTCGTGGCCGTGCTCTACGCGGTGCTCGGCACAGGCGACCCGGTCGCGCGCGCTCTGACCGCGCTAGGTGGGTTGATCTGGGGTGTTCGGCTCGGCACGCATCTGTGGAAGCGCAATGCCGGCAAGCCCGAAGACGCGCGCTATCGCCGCTTCCGCGAAGAATGGGGCGACAAGGCGGCGAGCAGGATGTTCTGGTTTTTCCAGTTGCAAGTCGTGATTTCGATGCTGCTTTCGATCGCGTTTCTGGTGCCGTCGTATCGCGGCACCGCGCCGGCCACGGGATGGATCGTACTGGCCGTGGTCGTGTGGATCGTCTCCGTGGCCGGCGAGGGTATAGCGGACCGCCAGTTGCGAGACTTCAAGGCCAATCTGGCGAATCGCGATACCGTGTGCCGCGTCGGCTTATGGCGTTACTCGCGTCATCCGAATTACTTCTTCGAATGCGTGCATTGGCTCGCGTATATCGCACTCTCGATTGGCACGCCGTGGGGCTGGTTCACGCTGCTGCCGCCGGTACTCATGGCGTTTCTATTGCTGAAGCTCTCCGGCATCCCGCTGCTCGAAGAAAGCATGGCAAAGCGGCGCCCCGGTTACGCCGATTACATGCGCACCACCAGCGCATTGATTCCGTGGCCGCCGCGGCAGTGAACGCTCGCGCAGGGCGCCTGCACACCTTCAAAATAAAAATCGCGAAAAAACGATAGGGAGTCTGTTTCATGAGCCTTTCCACCACCGGTCACACCCTGCCGCCGTCACCCGCCGAGCCCGGCGACGGCTGGCTCATTCAGAGCTGCGAACGTGGCTGGCTGCCCGACGGCGTGATCCGTTTCGGCATGCGGCAGTTGATGCGCCAGCGCCTGCGCGACGAAGCGCTCAATAACGGCGAGGTGCGCGTGCAACGCCTCAACCGTCTGCTCGATGATCTGCGTGCGAGCCCGATCGCGATCGAAACGCAAGCCGCCAACACGCAGCATTACGAGGTGCCGGCTTCGTTCTTTCACGCGCATCTCGGGCCGCATCTGAAGTATTCGTGCTGCCTGTATCCGACCGGCAGCGAGACGCTTGCGCAAGCCGAGGCGGCCATGCTGGAACGCTACGCCGAGCGCGCGGAACTGGCCGACGGTCAGCGGATTCTCGATCTCGGCTGCGGCTGGGGTTCGTTGTCGTTATGGCTGGCGGCTCGCTATCCGAATTCGCGGATCGTCGCGCTATCGAACTCGCACGGGCAGCGCGCGTTCATTGAAGCGCGCGCGGAGCAGGCGGGCTTGCGCAACCTCTCGGTGGTCACGGGCAACATTGTCGATTTCGAATTCACTGACGAACAGCTTGGCTGCGGCTTTGATCGCGTGGTGTCGATCGAGATGTTCGAGCACATGAAAAACTACGGCTTGCTGCTCGCGAAAATTGCGGGCTGGATGCGCGAGGACGCCAAGCTGTTCGTGCACATCTTCGTACACCGCACGCTCGCGTATCACTTTCAGGTGCAGGACGGCAGCGACTGGATGTCGAAATATTTCTTCACCGGCGGCACCATGCCGTCCGAGGCGCTGCTGCTCAATTTCCAGGACGACCTGCGCATGGAGCGGCAGTGGTGGGTGAGCGGCACGCATTACGAGCGCACGGCGAATCATTGGCTCGCCGCGCTCGACGCGGCACGTGACCGGGTAATGCCGATGCTCGTCGATACCTACGGCGCGCGCGATGCGGCCGTATGGCTGCAACGCTGGCGCATGTTCTATATGGCCGTGGCCGAGCTGTTCGGCTATGCAAACGGGAACGAGTGGGGGGTCGGTCACTATCGGTTTGTGAAGCGGTTTGTGGAGCGTTGAGCAACGGCCGGCGAGGTTCTCCAACCCCCAAAGCGGGATACGGCGTGCCGGCCGCCTTTCATTGTGTTTGCGCGCGCGCCTTTCTGAGGGGCGCCGTCTCGTAGAAGCAGCACTGACGATTTGTCGTGTTGCCGGAAACTGCGCAGCGATATGGGTATCCAATCAGAATCGATCCTGAAGTATGGACGCCCGATCTGATCGAATTGCATGGCAACGTCGGCGCAAATGTGCCGCAGCAACGACAATGGCGTTCTGTTCGCTTGCCTGTTGCCGCAACCCACCTGCCAGGAACCGCCGATGACCGCTCCGATTCCCTTCGTCCCCGACCGCTTCAAGACCAACGCCGCTCATTATCTGGCGGGCCGTCCACCGTATTCGCCGCGCTTGATTCGCCGCGTCGCTCAGTCCTGCGAGCTCGGCGGTTCGCACCGGCTGCTCGATCTCGGCTGCGGGCCGGGGCAGCTGTCGCTGGCGTTTTCCTCGTGGGTCGGTTCGGGTCTCGCGCTCGACCCCGAACCGGAAATGCTGCGCATCGCGGCAGGCCTGGGCGCTGGAATTGCTCCGAATATCGAATACCGCCAGGGCAGCTCTTATGATCTGTCGCCGGCATTCGGGCGCTTTCGGTTGGCTGTCATCGGCCGCGCGTTTCACTGGATGGACCGGCCCGACACGCTCGCGAGGCTGGACGCGCTGATTGAGCCGGAAGGCGCGCTCGCACTGTTCTCGACGGCGATCGTCACCGACGCGCCGATTGCCTGGCTCGCGCCCTATCAGGCGTTGCTCGAAGAATACGCGCAGAGCGACCCGGCGCGCGTGCAGCGCAAGTCGGACGACTGGGAGAGTCACGACACGGTGCTCGCAAAGTCGTCATTTTCGGCGCTGGAGCGCGTGTCGATTGTCGAAACACGGCGGACGTCGGTCGAATCGCTGATCGAGCGGCCCTTGTCGATGTCGAGTCTGTCGCGCGAGCGGCTCGGCGAGCGGCTGGACGAACTGCAAGCCCGCATCCGGCAGCTACTGGATGCGCATGCAACCAACGGCTGGGTCGAGGAGCGAATCGAGTCGATCGCGCTGATCGCACGGCGCGAGGCAACGCTCGGCTAGGCTGCAATGGCGGCTTTGCGCCGCGCGCGCGAAATAATCTGAAACATACTATTAAGCGTGTGGCGGAATAAAGCCGCACACTGGGGCGTTCTCCTACCGTGCTGCGGTGGCATGCGCCGGAATCCGCCTCGGCATGACGGGAATATCAAACAGCTTTCGCAGCAATGAATCTGCGGACGGAACAATCATGAACACGCACGCCGACTCTTTGACCGACTCGAGCGGCACGCCTGTGCCGTCCCGTTACACCCGCACGGCCATGGTGCTGCACTGGCTGATCGCGCTGCTGATGATCGGCAACGTGGTGCTCGGCCTGAGCGCGGATTCGCTGCCGGACGACTGGGTGCGCCCGGTGATCGACACCCACAAGTCGATCGGGATCACGGTGCTGGGTCTCGCGCTCATGCGCATCTTGTGGCGTGTGTCGCACAAGCCGCCGCCGTTGCCGCGCGAGTTTCCGTCGTGGGAGAAGATCGCCGCGCACGTCGCGCATTTTCTGCTGTATCTGCTGATGATTGCGCTGCCGCTGTCCGGCTGGCTGCACGATTCCGCATGGAAAGACGCGGCGACGCACCCCATGCGCCTGTTCGACCTGTTCCCCTGGCCGCGTATCGGCTATGTGATGAATCTCGATCCGACGCTCAAGGAAAGCTTGCACGACCGCTTCGGCGCGTTGCATACGTGGCTCGGCTACGCGCTCTATGCGCTGCTGGCAATGCATATCGGCGGGGCGTTGAAGCATCAGTGGATCGATCGCAAGTCGGTTCTGAAGCGCATGGTGCCGTAAGCGCCGCGTCCACTTATCAACCGCAGCACAGACTACCCGGCAGTCATTTTGAAGAAAACCCTGGAACAGGCTCTCGCGCTCGCGTCGCCGCGCATTGTGCCGCGTCGCTCGACGCCGTTGAGTACGTTGATTCATCTGAGCGTGGTCGTGCTGTGGCTGCTGCTGTTCGCGCGCGCCTTCTTTCTGCAGGGCGCGCTCGCGTGGTCGACGGGCATTGCCTACGTGGTGTACGACACCTTGCTGCTGGCGTTCGTCACGTGGAAGACGCTGCCCCTGATGCGGCGTACGCCGCCGCTCGAGCCTGAGTTCGAGCGGCGCAGCTTGCCGAGCATGGGCGTGATCGTCGCGTCCCATAACGAAGCGGCGGTGCTGCCGGTGACGCTTGCCGCGCTGTTGCGGCAGACGCATGGGCCGGCGCAGATCGTCATTGCCGACGACGGCTCTACCGACTCGACGCGCGAGCTGCTGATCGAGCGCTTCGGCCTCACGGCGGCCGCTGACGGCGTGCTGAGCGCACCCAGCGCGCTGTATCCGAACCTGTTCTGGCTGCGCGTGCCGCACGGCGGCAAGGCGCGCGCGCTGAACGCCGCGATCACCGTGATGACCACGGAAACCGTCATGACGGTCGACGCCGACACCCTGCTCGACGACGACGCCACCTACGCCATGCGCGCCGCTTTCGCGAGCGAACCGAGGCTCGTCGCCGCCGCCGGCATTCTGGTGCCGGTATGCGGCAAGTCGGTGTCGGGGCGCGTGTTCGAATGGTTCCAGACTTACGAGTACATGCGCAACTTCATCGCCCGTTTTGCGTGGATGCGCGCCGACAGCCTGCTGCTGATTTCGGGGGCCTTCGCGTCGTTCAGGCGCGACGCGCTGGTCGACGTGGGCGGCTTCGATCCGCAGTGCCTGGTTGAAGACTACGAGCTGATTCACCGGCTGCGCCGGTATTCGGTCGACCATGGCCTCGACTGGGACGTGCGCGTGGTCGGCGAGGCGCATGCCCACACCGACGCACCGGACAATCTCGCCAGTTTTCTGCGTCAACGGCGCCGCTGGTTCGCGGGCTTCCTGCAAACGCAGTACTGGAACCGCGACATGACCGGCAATCCGCGCTACGGCACGCTCGGCATGCTGATGCTGCCGGTCAAGGCGATCGACACCATGCAGCCGATCTACGGCTTGACCGCCTTTGCGCTGCTGCTCGCTTTTCTGCTCGGTGGGCATGGCGCGATCGTCGTGTCGATCTTCAGCGTGATCGGCCTGAAAACGGCAATCGATCTCGCGTTCTATCTGTGGAGCATCCATCTGTATCGGCGCTGGACCGGCGAGCGCACCGGCTCCAGTTTATGGATGGCGGTGTTCGCGGCGATTGCCGAGCCGTTCACGTTCCAAGTGGTGCGGCACGTGGGCGCCACGCTCGGCTGGCTGCATTTCCTGCGTGGCGGACGGTCGTGGGGCGTGCAGCGCCGCTCAGGGCTGGTGGCGCACGACGAAGGCTGACACGGCGCCTTTCTTCAAGGCGGTGTTCCGGGTGACGGGACGGTGCGCTTGCGCGGGAAGGAACGCGGTCCGCGAACCCAAGCGGTGTCGGGTTCTAGTAGACTGGCGACGACGCCGCCCGCAACCTGCGGGGCGGCAACCTTCTATCCGCCCGTGCACGGAGACCCACCTATGCATGCTGTGCCCCCGCTAGAACAAGACACCGGCGATGCGACCGTCGATGTGTCGCCCCCCCAGACAGCATCGCAAAAAGCCGCTCACGCGCCCGGCCAGGCTGCCAACGACGCGCCGGTGCGCGATCTGCGCCGCGTCGGCATCCACCCAGACTACTGGTATCCGCTTGCGTGGTCGCATGAGGTGAAGCGGGGCAAGACGCATGGTGTCACGTTCGCGGGCGACCCGATCGTGCTGGCGCGCACGGAGGGCGGCAAGGTGTTCGCGCTCGAGGACCGCTGTGCGCATCGTCAGGTGCCACTGCATCAAGGCGTGGTGGATGGCGAATCGATTCGCTGCGGCTACCACGGCTGGACGTACGACTGCTCGGGCAAGTGCATCGACGTGCCGTATCTGGGCCGCGACCGTCTGCCAAATGGCGTGCGTTCCTATCCGTGCCGCGAAGTCGAAGGCCTGATCTTCGTTTTCCCCGGCGACGCCGCTCTGGCCGAACGACGGCCCATGCCGGATCTCGGCTCGGTGTCCGACACGAAGTACAAGACGCGCCGTTTCGGCCGTCCGGTGAATTGCCACTACTCGTTCATGCACGAGAACCTGATGGACATGAACCATCAGTTTTTGCATCGCAAGCAGATGGGGCAGATGCGGGCGCGCTCGCTCGGCCGGCGCCGTGGCGAAGGCTGGGTCGAAGTCGATTACACCTTTGCGCGCATGGCCGGTCAGCAGCCGATCGGCGAAGCGATCGTGTTCGGCCAGAGCCGCAAAACCGGGGGCGACAACGACAAGGACGTGATGACGATCCGCACCGAATATCCGTATCAGACGCTGCAGATCCGCACGTCCGAGCAGACGTTGGTGATGAATCTGTGGATCGTCTACGTGCCGCTCGATCGTGAGCAGCGCACCAACCGCACGTTCGGGCTGCTGTCGATTCGCAAACCGGGCATTCCCGGCGTGCTGAATCTCGCGTGGCCGCTGCTGGTGTGGTTCACCGAACGCATTTTCAAGGAAGACCGCGAAATCGTCGAAGCCGAACAGCGCGCCCATGATTCACAAGGCGCGGACTGGAATCACGAGGTGTTTCCGGTCATCAACGAACTGCGCGCGTTGCTGCGCGAGAGCGGCGCGCCGGATCAGGTCGTGGGCGCCGGCACGGGCGATACGGCGGTGATTCGCTTCTGGGATTCGCGTCAGGGCAGCCCGCTCGCGAAGAGCTGATAGGCCGGCCTCTTTGAAGCCGGACGCCTCGCGCCAGTGACAATATCGCGCGGATAATTCGTAAGAAAAACTTTCCCCTTCGAGGGGAATTAATCCATCTCCGGACGGTAGGGAATCCCGGGCGATCGAGCGGCGATAATGGCAGCTAATGCACGGCGGTTTGCGCTAATCGACATGCGCCGGCCGCGTACCCGTGTACCATTTCGCTTTTTCCGATCTTCAAGACTAGCCCGTGACTACGCAACACATCCCTACCGCAACCCGTAAATCCCTCACTCTGCTGCAATTGCTGGGCCTCATCGGCGCCGCCGGCCTGATCGCCGCCATCGTGCTGAACCAGTTCGTCTAATCTCTGCGCGAAGTCTCGGCGCAACGCTTCCGACCCCTGCCGGCACGTCCCGAAGAAAGTCTCTTTGGGGCGCGCTGCCGGCTTTATCGATATTCCGATTTGCCATGTACAAGAAGGGCGTAGCCGTAGAAATCCAGTTTTCCCCCGAGCGGCTCAACGACGGCGCCGGCGATCCCTACTGGATCGATCTGACGCAGGCCGAGGCAGAGCGGCTGCTGGAAAGCCTGCAGGCGCGTCTCGCGGCAACCGGCGAAGGCACGGCCGCGCCGTTGGTGGTGAGCCTGGATGAAACGCCGGCGTCGCACGCGGCCGAAGCGCCGCAGGCGTCCGCCGACGGTGCGGCCTGCGCGGACGATTTCAAGCAGTGGGTCTGCGTGATCTGCGGCTGGGTCTACGACGAAGCGGCGGGCTTGCCGGACGAAGGCATTGCGCCGGGCACCCGATGGGCGGACGTCCCGGCCGACTGGCGCTGCCCGCTTTGCGACGTGGGCAAGGAAGACTTCGCGCTGGTCGAGTTTTAACCCGGCCAACGGATAACTCGCGCGGCTGATTAACCCGCGCCCTCCGGAAAATCCGCGCCTACCGTGGTGGCTTCCCATGCATCGAAATCGCCACGCATGAAGTCCAGCTTCTTGCGCGCCAGTTCGAGTGCGACTTTGCCGAGCAGCAAACGCAGCGGCGGTTTGTCCGACAGCGCAGCGTCGATGATTGCCTGCGCCGCGCGCACCGGGTCGCCCGCCTGCTTGCCGCTGCGCGCCTCGGTCTGCTTGCGGCGTTCGCCGGCCGTGGCCGCGTAGTCGTCGATCACTGTCGCCGACTGTTTGATCGACGGACCCGCCCAGTTGGTGCGGAACGGTCCGGGCTCGACGATCAACACGTCGATGCCGAGCGGTTTCACCTCGGTCGCCAGCGACTCGGATAGACCCTCCACCGCGTATTTGGTGGCGTGGTAATAGCCGGTCGCCGCGAAGCTCGTAATGCCGCCAATCGACGACACGTTGACGATCAAGCCGCTGTGCTGCTCACGCATGATCGGCAGGACGGCCTTGGTCATGTCGACCAGACCGAACACGTTGGTTTCGAACATGGCGCGGACTTCGTCGTCTTCGCCTTCCTCGATCGCGGCCAGATAACCATAGCCCGCGTTGTTGACGAGCGCATCGACGCGGCCAAAACGTTGCCTGGTTTGCGTGACCACGTCTTCGATCTGCTTGGGGTTCGTCACGTCGAGCGGCAGAACCAGTGCGCGATCGGCGTGGCCTTCCACGATATCTTTTACTTTCGACGGGTCGCGCGCGGTAACCACGGCGCGCCAGCCGCGTTCCAGCACCAGCTTTGCCAGCTCGCGGCCGAATCCGGTGGAACATCCTGTGATCAGCCAGACGGGATTGTCTCGATTCATCATTTGGGAAACTCCTGTTGATGTCTACGACATAAGAGGACTCCATGCGGCGCGAGCGCGCTGTGCGCCGTTCGCGTGCGCAATCGGTTTGCTGCAGTGCTTAGCTTGAAGCGTGCCCGGACTTTTTTTCGGTGGGTGCCGGCGGCCGTTCGCGTGCTTGGATGCGAGAACGACGCCGTTATTGCTGCTTGCGTCCGGTGTGGATTTTCAATTGTAGCCGGAGCGCGGCGGCTTCGCTTTGCAGCGCCTGAACGAACGCGCCGGCGAGCGGGTGGCCCGGACGATGTTCCGGATGAATCATGCTCACGCGAAACGGCAACGACACGGCGAGCGGCCGGATATGCAGGTTGCGGCCCGCGAAATCGAGAGCGGTTAGCGGATTGACGATCGCGACGCCAAGACCTTGCCGCACGAAACTGCACACCGAGACCGCCGTGGGCGTCTCGACGAGTTGGCGGCGCGCGATATTCGCTTGCGCGAAGGCTTCGTCGATCTGAATCCGGTACGGATCGTTCGACGACAGGCTGATGAAAGGCTGATTCGCGAAATCTTTCAACGCGATCACGCGCTTGTTGAGCAATGGATGCCCGTCAGGCAGCACGCACACTTCATCCACTTCGAGCAATGGCGTGAGGCGCGTGCCCGCTGGCGGCGCGCCATGTTCGGTCAAGCCGAGGTCATAGCGCTGGGCCGTCAGCCATTCTTCCAGAAACGGTGATTCCTGCGTTGCGATCGACAAACTCGCGCCGGGTTGGGCGTCGTGAAAGCGCTTCGCCGCGCCCGGCAGGATCGAATGCGAAAACGCGGGCAAAGCGATCACGGACAACTGGCCGCCCTGGAATTCACGCAGGCTGGCGGCGGTGGACGCCACACGTTCGAGCCCGACATACGCGCGCTTGATCTCGTCGAACAACATGAGCGCGGACAGGGTGGGTCGCAGCCGGCCGTTCGTGCGCTCGAACAAGGCAAAGCCGATGCTCTGTTCCATGCGCGCGAGTTCGCGGCTCACGGTGGGCTGCGAGGTGAAGAGCATCTCCGCCGCTTTGGTGACGCTGCCCGCTGTCATCAGCGCGCGGAAGACTTCGATATGCCGATGCGTGAGCGCCATGATGGGTATATCAGAAGTGAATGGAGTTGCCAGGAATTGGTATTTTACTGAATGCCACGTTTTTAGCATGATGTCGTTGACACCAACGCTTTGACATCGAGAGACGGGGACCGTGACGCCATTCAATCCGCAACAATTCGTCGGACTCGCGCAAGAGCATGGCACGCCGCTTTGGGTCTACAACGCTGACCTGATCCGCGAGCGCATTGCCGAATTGCGCAGCTTCGACGTGATCCGCTACGCGCAGAAGGCGTGTTCGAACCTGCATATCCTCAAACTGATGCGCGACGAAGGCGTCATGGTCGACGCCGTCTCGTTGGGCGAAATCGGTCGTAGTCTTGCGGCGGGTTTTGCACCAGAAGGCGATCCAGAAGGCGTCGTGTTCACAGCGGATCTGATCGATCATGCGACGCTTTCCACCGTGGTCGAACACCGCATCACAGTCAACGCGGGTTCGCTCGATATGCTCGAGCGGATAGGACGCCATGCGCCCGAAGACCATCGCGTCTGGCTGCGGATCAATCCAGGCTTCGGCCACGGGCACAGCAACAAGACGAACACGGGCGGCGAGCATAGCAAGCATGGCATCTGGCTCGACGATGTGCCGCGCGCGATTGAACTGGTCCGGCGTTATCGTCTGAAGCTGGTCGGGTTGCACATGCATATCGGCTCGGGCGTCGACTATGGGCATCTGTCGCGCGTCTGCGAGGCGATGGTCGAAGCTGTGAAGGGGCTGGGCCACGATATCGAAGCAATTTCCGCGGGCGGCGGTCTGTCGGTGCCGTACCGCGAAGGCGAGCCCGATATCGATGTGGCGCATTACTTCCGGCTCTGGGACGCGGCGCGGCGGCAGATCGAAGCGCACGTCGGGCATGGCGTGAGGCTGGAGATCGAACCGGGGCGCTTTCTGGTTGCGCAGGCGGGCGTGCTCGTGGCGGAAGTCCACGCGTTGAACTCGCGCCCCACGCAGCAGTTTGCTTTGGTGGATGCTGGATTCAACGATCTGGTGCGGCCGTCGTTTTACGGCAGCCATCATGAGATGACGGTGCTGAGACGTGATGGCTCGCCGAGTGACGCACCGGCCGATTCGTTCGCGGTGGCCGGGCCGCTGTGCGAAGCCGGCGACGTTTTCACCCAAGCGGAGGGTGGTGTCATGACGAGCCGGTCAATGCCGGCGCCCGAAGTGGGCGACTTCATCGTGTTTCACGATGCGGGTGCGTACGGCGCGTCGATGTCTTCGAACTACAACAGCCGGCCGCTCGCGCCCGAGGTGTTGCTGGAGCATGGCAAGCCTAGACTGATTCGTCGTCGTCAAACGCTCGATGAGTTGCTCGCGCTCGAAATAGCGGTGTGATTCCAGCGCCGCTTCAACGCGCCCGCACCGTGCGCGTGTAGGAAGCGATCATGGTGGCGAGTTCCTGCGCAGCGGGCGTAAGCGGAATGGCGGCGCGCTGCAACAGGCAGACGTTCTGCTCGACCGCGCGCTCGCGCACGGGAATCGAGGTGAGCGTGCTCGCAAACGGCCCACGCTTCACAACGATCGACGACTCCAGCGAGAGGCAATCCGTTGCGCCCACCAGATGCAGCGTCTCGTACAAGCCTTCCACCGTCGCGACGATTTTCGGCGGCGGCAAGCCGTGGCTCTCGAACAGATGGCTCAGTCGATTGATTTGCGGGTCGGCCGTGAGATTCGGCGAGCGCGTGGCGACCCACGTGCAATCGACCAGTTCGGCTAGCGACGTCGCGCCCGCTTTCGGATGCCCCTGGCGGCAGACGATCACCGGATCGGACGGATAAAGCGGCATGACCGAGAGATCGGCGGTATCCGTATGCTTCGATACCAGCGCAACCGCGAAATCCAGCGTGCCTTCGCGAATCCACGAAATCATCATGCGCGAGGTGCCGGTCCGCAGATGCACGGCGACCCGCTCGAAGCGCGTGCGAAATTCCATCAGCACCGGCGCGAACGCATCGACGAGCGGCTCGGTCGTCATGCCGAACGTGACCTCGCCGACATAGTCGCCTTGTAGTTGCTGCACTTCCTGCTCCGCGCGTTCGCATTCGCCGATGATCGCGCCGGCCCGCTGCAACAGCCGCTGGCCGAGCGCGGTCAGCGCAATGCCCCGATTCGTGCGGGTGAAGAGCGTGGCGCCGAGCATGGATTCGAGGTTCTGCAATTGCTGCGTGATGCCACTCTGCGCAATGCCGAGCGCCCGCGAGGCCGCGCGGATGCTGCCGTGCTCGGCGACGGCGGTGAATGCCCGGAGTTGGGAGATCGTCAACGCCATGGAGGCTGCCATCCGGTGATCGGGAAAAGTGATCATGATAGTCCGATCGGGACTTCTTTGAGGCGCGGGCGCCACATAGGATGGCACCGTAGTCAATCCGCCCACCTCACACTCCGTCCTCCCATGAAAATTTCGCTGATGATCTTGAGCGCCGCGCTGGCTTTCAGCAGCGGCGCGTTTGCCGCTGATTCCACCACGCTGCGCCTCGGCATCGATCCGACCTATCCGCCGATGGACTCCAAAGCGCCCGACGGCAGTTTCAAAGGCTTCGACGTCGATCTCGGCAATGAAATCTGCAAGCGCATTCACGCGCGCTGCCAGTGGGTGGAACTCGAATTTTCGGGGATGATTCCTGCGTTGCAGGCGCGCAAGATCGACGCGATCCTGTCTTCAATGGCGATTACGGAAAAGCGCGAGCAGCAGATTCTGTTTTCGTCGAAACTGTTCCAGTTCAAATCGCGGCTGATCGCGCGGCAGGGTTCCGCGCTTGCGGGCGGCTTGAGCGCGCTGGCAGGCAAGTCGATCGGCGTGCAGTCGGGCACGCAGTTCGAAGGGTATGCGTTGAAGAACTGGGCGCCGCTCGGCGTGCACGTGGTGGCGTACAAGAGCCAGGAAGAAGTCTTCGCCGACCTGGAGAACGGGCGACTCGACGGGGCGTTGCTCGGTTCGGTGGAGGCGGACTATGGATTCTTGCGCACGCCGGCGGGCAAGGGCTTTGCGTTCGTGGGCGAACCGCTCTCGATGGGCGATCGCGGCGTAGGCATCGGCTTACGTAAGGACGAGACCGCGGTGCAGGCCTCCATCAACGAGGCGATCGCCTCGATGCGCAAGGACGGCACGTATGCGCAGATCGCGAAGAAGTACTTCGACTTCGATCCGTACGGAAACTGATTCTCCGACTCCCGACTTTCTTCTAAAGACTCACGCTCATGAACAGGCAATCGATTCCGCTTCTCTCGCCGGCTATCGGCACGCACCGTGAACTGGTGTCGTTTCACTTCGGACCCGCGAATAGCGGTCAGAAGATCTATATCCAGTCGTCGCTGCATGCCGATGAAACGCCCGCCATGCTGACGACGGTATTGCTCAAGCGCCGTTTGCTCGAACTGGAGAAGCAGGGTGCGCTGAACGCGGAAATCGTCCTGGTGCCGGTAGCGAATCCGGTCGGGCTCGGACAATATGTGCTCGGCCAGTTTCTTGGCCGCTTCGATCTGGGCAGCGGGAAGAACTTCAATCGCCACTTCCTGCAGTTTCCGAAGTTGGTGGCCCAAGCCAAAGAAGCGTTGGGTTCCGATGCCGCCGAGAATGTGCGGATTGTTCGCCAGTTGATTGGCGAAGAACTGGCCGCGCAGAAACCGTTGACGGAATTCGAATCGCTGCAACTGGCAATGCTGAAACTCTCGTTCGATGCGGATGTGATTATCGATCTGCACTGTTCGCTCGAAGCCGCGATGCATCTCTATACGAGCGAGGCCGCGTGGGCCGAGTTCGAGCCTTTGTCGCGCTATCTCGGGGCGCAGGCGTCGTTGCTCGCCACCAACTCGGGCGGCGAAGCATTCGACGAAACGCATAGCCTGTTGTGGTGGCAATTGCAGCAGGCGTTGCCGGCCGACAAGCCGGTGCCTAACGGTGCGATTGCCGTGACCGTGGAATGCCGCGGACAGCGCGACGTCTCCTACGAGGTCGCTCAGGAAGATGCCGACGCGCTGGTGGATTACCTCGTGTGGCGCAGAGCGATCCAGCTCGAAGCGAAGCCTTTACCGGAATTGCTGGCGCCGGCCACCCCGCTGGCCGGCAGCGAACAGTTCTATGCGCCTGTGAGCGGAATCCTCATTCATCGCGCGAAGATTGGCGACACGATTCGCGTCGGGCAACCGCTATTCGATATCGTCGATCCGCTAACGGACGAGACGACAACGATCGTCAGCAAAACGGAAGGTGTGTTCTACATGCGACGCGCGATTCGCTTTGTGACGGCCGGCGCACCGCTCGGGCGCGTAACGGGCACGCGCCCTTTCAGGACCGGGGTATTGCTGGGCGCCTGACAGTTTTCTTTCTCTGGGCGCGGGCTGTCTATCAGGCCGCGTCTTACTGCTTCCTGCCCACCAGATACGTCACGCCGTTCGGGCCATAGCGTTCCGAATGAGGCTTGTTCGCAGGCACGTGGAAAACATCGCCGACGTGATACGCGCGCTCTTCGTCGCCCACGCGTATATTCATTTCGCCTTCCAGGATCAGTGCCTTGGCTTCGAAGGGATGCTCGTGAACTTCCATCTCTATGTTCGCCTCGCGCGTGACAACCACGGCGTCGGGGAAGCCTTCTTTCGTCAGGCTTTCGGTGAATGCGTTACGGTCCATAGCGTGTGCCTCGGCAAAGCGATAGTGGAGCTTCACTTTAACGCCGCGCGCGATTTTCTGCAGAGCGTGCTCGCGCAACTGGGCTTCGATCGAGCCTTCCAAACCAGCCACCTACCCGATTGAAGCCCAGCGCGCATGACCCGCTCTTAATTCGCCACCAACACCGGCGCGACCGCCGCCGGATCGCTAATGCTCGGCCGCCCATTCTCGACGTGACCCGCAAGGCGGCGCGAGAAGCTGGCGTCGTCGTTGCTCGTCACCGTCAAGTCGTACCAGTGATGGCTCGACGCCAGTACCCACGCTTCTTCGATATGCGCGCCTGCCGGCACCAGCACCGGACGAGCGCGCGCACCGTAGGCGTTGTCCGTCACCGTCAAACGCGCAATGCCGCTGCCCTTGTTGCTGAACTTGAGGAACACGTTACCGTTCGCGACGTCGTATTGCACCTTCACTTCCGGCTCCGCGCGCTTGTTGCTGCCGTGGCCGCCTGCGAACTGCGCGTTCTGCGCCGTCGCCTGCTGCGTGTTGCCCGCAAACTTGCGCACGAAACCATTCGGCCCGAACACTTCGAACGTGTACACGCCGTTGGTCACCGTCAGATCGAACGTTTCGTTGAGCGACTTGCCTGCTTCGACGGTGTAACGCCACGGGCCATCCGTGCGGTTGGTCGAGTACAGATAGAAATGCGCGCCCTGATCGCCGGTGTTGCCGATCGAGATTTCGAACGTGTTCTTCTTCGCGTCCGCGTGCCCGTTAACATGCAACTCGTACGGCAACGCGCGCGCGAAACGAATCCCGCTTTCCTGCGGGTCGATCGCGCCCGGCGTCGCGGGGACGGTCGGCTTCGGCTGCGTGGCGCACTGGTTGTCGGCGATGCTCTTGTAGTTGCTCGTGTCCGGCAGCGGCGGCACCTTCGAGTCCGGCGTGCGGAAGTCGAACGCCGTGGTCAGGTCGCCGCACACCGCGCGGCGCCATGCCGTGATGTTCGGCTCATACACGCCAAAGCGCGCTTCGATGAAGCGAATCACCGACGTGTGATCGAACACCTGCGAGCACACAAAGCCGCCCTTGCTCCACGGCGACACGATGGTCATCGGCACGCGCGGGCCGAGGCCGTAGGGCAGGCCGTCGGCGGTGTAACTGCCGCCGCGCAACGGGTTCACCACGTTGTGAATTTCGCCTTCGGTGCTGACCGTCGACTTGCCTTGCGCGCCGGTCGTGGCCGGTTGCGGCGGCACGAGGTGATCGAAGAAGCCGTCGTTCTCGTCGTACATGATGAACAGCACGGTCTTGCTCCAGACTTCGGGATTCGACGTCAGCGCATCCAGAATCTGCGAGGTGTATTCCGCGCCGTATGCGGGCGTGTAGCTCGGGTGTTCCGAGTACGCAGCCGGCGGGCACAACCACGATACTTGCGGCAGCTTGTTGGCCAGCACGTCGGCCTTCAGGTCGTCGATGGTGCGCACGGTTTGCGCGCGCTCATACAACGGCGAACCCGGCTGCGCGTTGATGAAGTTGGTGAAGTTCTGCAGGATGTTGGTGCCGTAGTTGCCGTTCAGCGGATCGGCGCCAGTCAGGCCTTGCTGGTAGACCTGCCACGAAATGCCCGCGGCTTGCAGACGCTCCGGATACGTGGTCCACGAGAGCAACTGGTAATTCGGCGGCCCGTCGCCGTCGACGAAATCGTTGTTGTCGAGGAGCGGACCACCCAGCGTGCCGGTCGGATCGACCATGCCGGTCATCAGATACGAGCGGTTCGGGTGCGTCGGTCCCGGCAGCGAGCAGAAGTACGCGTCGCAGATGGTGAACGCATCGGCCAGCGCGTAATGGAACGGAATGTCGCTGCGCAGGTGATAACCCATTGTCATGTCGGTCTTGGTGGCCGGCCATTGGTCGTAGCGGCCGCCGTCGATTGCGGCATGGGTCTTGTACCAGGAGTGATCCAGATCGCCGACGCATTGCGCGCTGGTGGTCGCCGTGTTCAGATGGAACGGCAGGACCGGCCGGGTCGGATCTTCCTTCGACGGTTGATACCACACCGGCTTGCCGTTGGGCAGCGGAATCGGGAAGCGGTCGTTGTAGCCACGCACACCGCGCAGGTGGCCGAAGTAGTGGTCGAACGAGCGGTTTTCCTGCATGAACACGACGATGTGCTCGACATCGCGGATCGTGCCAGTGCGCGAAAACGCGGGAACGGCAAGTGCGTTGCGAATCGACTCGGGCAGTGCGGTCAGTGCGGCAGCAGCGCCCGCGGATGAAGCCACGGTCTGCAGGAAACGGCGACGGCTAGTTGATGTCATCGAATATCACCTTCTGCGTGGGAAAAGAATAGCGCGGCTCGCGCGCCGGTGGAATCGGGTCAGTTGCTGCTGCCGCTGTCGCCGGGCGCGTAATGCATGACGGGTGCGACTTGCTGGTTGTCCGCGGCGAGACTGGCTTGCATGTTCTGCGTGATCGGATCGGAGGCCGCGGTTGGGTTTGCCGCAAGCGTTGAAGATGCGTTGAGGATCGGCGTGGCGGGCGATCTCGCCGCACCGGGCGCGGCATCGTTGCCGGCAACGGCTTGCGATGAAGACGCCGCGGAAGGCGCGGAATCATCCGCACCGCAACCGCTCAACGCTAAAGTTGCAAGCGCAACCAAAGCGGAAAACCGAGCGGCAACCCGAGCGTCACTCGTGAGGCCTTTGTCTCTTCTCATGTTTTGCATCCAGTTCGTGAAAGCGGATGCAGTCTCCAACCCTTTCAAGAAATAATTGTGAAACGTTTGCGAGTGGTAAAACTTGCGTCTGCGAGTCGGTTTTTCGAAAGGAAGCGGAAAGTGATAAGTAGGAGAATGGTCACCGCAGCGCCATGTGCCTGTCGTCCAGGCACACCGAATGATTGACGGCTTTGTTCAACCGGTAAGTTCATGACACACATCGAACGACCTTTCGACATCACGCGTCTCGAAGACGAATGGCTGGAAGCGGATGGCTTCGGCGGGTTCGCGTCAGGTACGGTCGGCATGCTGCGCACGCGCCGTTATCACGCGCTGCTGCTCTCGGCTACGCGTGCGCCAGGCGGGCGTATCGTGCTTGTCAACGGCGTGGAGGCGTGGCTGGAGGCGAATGGCAAGCGTTATCCGTTGAGCATGCAGCGATACGTGCCGGATCTGATCTATCCGGACCTGACAGCGAGTCTGGTTACGTTCGACACCGCGCCGTGGCCGACGTGGCGTATGCAACTCGACACGCATCTCGTGTTGACCGCCGATGTGTTCGTTAGCAAGGCGACCCGCGAAACGGTTTTGCGCTGGCGTCTGGAGGGTGTCGGAAACAAAGCTGAAGCAATCCCTCTCACATTGAACGTCAGGCCGCTACTATCGGGCCGCGACTACCACGCACTGCATCATGAAAACGCCGCGTTCAATTTCAATGCGCAGACGAGCGACGATCGGGCCAGCGTGAACTGGCAACCCTACGGCGATCTGCCGGTGATCCAGTGTGCGACGAACGGCGTCTACACCCACGCGCCGGATTGGTATCGCAACTTCTGCTACGTTCGCGAGCGAGAACGTGGGCTCGATTTCAGCGAGGATCTCGCGACGCCCGGCGTGTTCACCTTCCATCTCGCCGATGGTGAAGCCGTGATGATTCTCAGCGCTTCTCACACTGCGAGCGCAACGCAATCTCCAAACGCAATGGCGGCAGCCGCGCATGCGACAGAACTCGCGCGCATCGAACAACAGCGCCGCGACGCCCTTGGCTCTCGCCTGCAACGTTCTGCCGATACCTACGTGGTCGGGCGCAACGAAGGCCGCACGATCCTCGCGGGTTTTCCGTGGTTCACCGATTGGGGGCGCGACACCTTTATCGCAATGCGCGGCTTGCTGATCGCATCGGGCCGGCTCGACGATGCTGAAGCGATCCTGCTCGAATGGTCGGGCACGTTGTCGGAAGGCATGCTGCCAAATCGCTTCCCCGACTATGGCGACACGCCGGAATACAACTCGGTGGATGCGTCGCTGTGGTTCATCGTCGCCGTGCACGACTATCTCGCGACCCATCACGCTAGCCTTGCGACGCAGCAGCGCCTGCAACAGGCGAGCGAATCCATCCTCGCGGGCTACACGAAAGGCACGCGCTTCAACATCCAGGCATCCGCCGCCGATGGCCTGCTCAGCGCCGGCGTACCCGGCGTGCAACTCACGTGGATGGATGCGAAAGTCGGCGATTGGGTGGTGACGCCGCGCATCGGCAAGCCGGTCGAAGTGCAGGCGCTCTGGATCAACGCATTGCGCATTGCAGCAACGTGGAATTCGCAGTGGCAGCCTGCCGCCGACCGAGCGTTGCAAGCGTTTCATGAACGCTTCATCGATCCTGCCACGCAAGGTCTGTTCGACAACGTGGATGTCGATCACGTCAACGGCGCGATCGACCGCTCGATCCGCCCCAACCAGATCTTCGCCATAGGCGGCCTGCCGTTTCCCTTGCTGCAAGGCGCGGCGGCGCGTGCGGTGCTCGACCAGGTCGAAGCGCAGTTGCTCACGCCGCTGGGGCTGAGGACGCTCGCACCGTCCGACCCTGCTTATCGCGGACACTACGGCGGGCCTCCACTGGAGCGCGATGGCGCCTATCATCAAGGAACCGCGTGGCCGTGGCTGCTCGGTCCGTTTGTCGAAGCGTGGCTGCGAATCCACGGCGGCGAGGCGGACGCCCGCATGCAAGCGAAAACGCGCTTTCTCGACCCGCTCTACGCGCATCTCGATCATGCCGGCCTCGATCATCTCTCTGAAATCGTCGATGGCGACGCGCCGCACGCTCCGACCGGCACGCCCTTTCAGGCCTGGTCGCTGGGCGAGTTGCTGCGCATGGAAACGCTGCTTGCCCGGTTGCCGACCGCCGGCGCCTAAACCGCGCTACGATGTGTGTCCCACCGCCAAGCCTGATGCAAGGACGTAGTCATGCCACCGCTGCGCGCTGCCAATCTGCTCGCCACCATTGAGGGTTCACGGCTCCATTCGGCCGACTGTGCGCATTGGCAGCGCTGGGGACCGTATCTCAGCGAGCGTCAATGGGGCACCGTGCGCGAGGATTACAGCGCGGACGGTACAGCGTGGGACTCGTTTCCGCACGACCATGCGCGCAGCCGCGCTTACCGCTGGGGCGAAGACGGCATTGCCGGATTCGGCGACGACAAGCTGAGCTGGTGCATTTCGCTCGCGCTCTGGAATCGCAAGGACGCGATCCTGAAGGAGCGCCTGTTCGGTCTCACGAATGCTCAAGGTAATCACGGCGAAGATGTGAAAGAGCTGTACTTTTACGTCGACGGCACGCCGACGCATTCGTACATGCGCATGCTCTACAAATACCCGCATGCCGCCTATCCCTACGAAGACCTCGTGCAGGAAAACGCGCGACGCGGCGGCGACATGCCGGAGTACGAAATTCTCGACACGGGCGTGTTCGACGATTTACGCTACTTCGACGTGCAGGTGGAATACGCGAAACACGCGCCGGACGACATCCTCATGCGCGTGACCATCGAGAATCGCGCGGACCAGGCGGCCTCACTGGATGTGCTGCCGCAAATCTGGGCGCGCAATTCGTGGTCGTGGAAGGAGAACAAGGACAAGCCCTCGCTCGTTGCCGGCACGGACCACAATGGCGAGGCGCACGTGGTCGGGCATCAGCATGGCCAGGAGCCGATCGTCGTCACGGCATGGTCGAAAGACGCGCCGGTGACATGGCTCTTCTGCGAGAACGACACCAACGTCAAGCGTCTCTTCAATACGGACGGCGCGGGTCCGTTCAAAGACGGTTTCAACGATTATCTCGTGCACGGCGATGAACACGCGATTCGCCGAAATGCAGGCACCAAGGCCGGCGCGCATGCTGCGATCGAGCTCGAACCCCGTGGACGTGCGGTCGTGTACATGCGCTGGCGTCCGCAGTCGAGTCCCGACGACGTGCAACTCGACGCCGACGCGATATTCGCGCACCGCATTGCCGAGGCCGACGAGTTCTATGGCGCATTGCAGCACGATATTACCGACCCCGACGCGCGCCTGGTGCAGCGTCAGGCGCTCGCCGGCATGCTGTGGTCGAAGCAGTACTACCAGTACGACGTGCAACGCTGGCTTGAGGGCGACCCGCTTCAGCCTGCGCCGCCTGCGAGCCGCAAGCATGGCCGCAATATGGACTGGCGGCACTTGTGCAACGCGGACATCGTGTCGATGCCCGACAAGTGGGAATACCCGTGGTACGCGTCGTGGGACCTGGCGTTTCATGCCGCCGCGTTCGCGCTGATCGACCCGGCGTTCGCGAAGCGGCAATTGCTGTTGCTGGTGAAGGACCGCTATCAGCATCCGAACGGTCAGATTCCTGCGTATGAGTGGGCGCTCGGCGACGCCAATCCGCCGGTGCATGCGTGGGCCGCGTGGCGCGTGTACGAAATCGACCGCGCGCTCACGGGCAAGGGCGATCGCGATTTTCTCGAACTCGTTTTCCACAAGCTGCTGCTGAACTTCTCCTGGTGGGTGAACCGTAAGGACGCCGACGGCCACAACATTTTTCAGGGCGGCTTTCTTGGGCTGGACAACGTCGGCATTTTCGACCGCTCGTCGCCGCTACCGACCGGCGGCCACATCGACCAGGCCGACGGTACCGCATGGATGGCCGCGTACGCGCTCGACCTGATGCGTATCGCGCTGGAACTCGCGTACGCCAATCATGTTTTCGTCGACATCGGCGTGAAGTTCTTCGAGCACTTTCTGTATATCGCGCAAGCCGTGAGTTGCGACGACGGCTGCGATACCGGCTTGTGGGACAGCGAGGACGAGTTCTTCTACGACAAGCTGCGTTTGCCCGACGGCAGCAGCGTTCCCATGCGCCTGCGCTCGATCGTGGGGCTGATTCCGCTGTTTGCCGTGCATGTGCTCGAAGAGCGTCTGCATGGCGGCTTGCCGTGTTTGCGTGAGCGGCTTGTCTGGTTCCTCGAACATCGGCCCGATCTGGCGAAGCTGGTTTCGCGCTGGAACGAGCCGGGCAAGGGTAACTCGCTGTTGCTCTCGCTATTGCGCGGGCATCGGATGAAAGCATTGCTGCGCCGTGCGCTCGACGAAAGCGAATTTCTTTCCGATCACGGCGTGCGGGCGCTCTCGCGCGTTCATCGCGATCAGCCGTTCGTGTTCAATCACAACGGCGACAGTTTCACCGTGAAGTATTTGCCGGCCGAATCCAATACGCGCGTGTTCGGCGGTAATTCGAACTGGCGCGGTCCGGTGTGGATGCCGGTGAACTATCTGCTGATCGAATCGCTGTATGAATTTCATCGCTACTATGGCGACGATTTCAAAGTCGAGTATCCGACCGGCTCGGGCCAGGCGTTCACGCTGAGCGAAATTGCAGACGAGCTGGCGCGCCGGTGTACCAGGCTGTTTCTCAAGAACAAGGACGGCGAGCGTCCGGTCATGGGCGCGTATCCGTTATTGCAGACCGACCCGCGCTCGCGCGACCTGATCCTGTTCCATGAGTATTTTCATGGCGATACCGGGCGCGGCGTGGGCGCTTCGCATCAAACCGGCTGGACCGGTCTGGTCGCCTTGTTATTGCAGCCGCGCGTGATGGGCGCATCGGGCAACGTGCCTTTGCCGGGCGAAACGGATCGGGAGCCTGTGGCGGCTTCACCGTCGGCGCAAGCCACAGCGGCGGCACGGTCGCCCGAGCCCGCGCCGGCATCCGCACCCGAGCCCGCGCACGCATCGGCGAAGTAGTGCGCGGCGGCGCCGAGTCTATGAGGTGAGTGAGGTTACATAAGCCCTACAACATCGCACGGCGAACAGGGGCGCGCGGCGGTTTTTGAACTGTGTGGGTTCAAGCGTGGTCTTTCATGTATCACCACGTTCGTTCCATTGGTTTCCAAAAGTGAATCCCATGTCGACTACACCGAATAACCGAACATCCGCTCGCCCCGCCGCCAGTCAACAGCCGAGTTGCAAAGTCAGCGCGAGCCCGCAGCAAGCGCCGGCTTCGCCGGCTGGCAAGCGGCCCGCGCCACCTTGTACGCTGGTGATCTTCGGCGCGGGCGGCGACCTGACCAAACGGCTCCTCATGCCGGCGCTCTACAACCTGGCGGTGGACAGCCTGCTCGACGGCGGGATGAAAATCATCGGTGTGAATCATGGCGAGCGCGAGACGAGCGAGTGGCGCGAAGACCTGCACAAGTCGCTCGAGCAGTTTGCCGCAGATAAAGCCAGCACCTTCCACGCCGGCAAGCTCGACGACCAGGCGTGGGACTGGGTCGCGCAACGGCTCGAATACATGGCCGGCGAATTCGAAACCGACGATGTCTTCGCGAAGCTCAAGCAAAAGATCGAGCAAGCGCCGGGCGCTAACGTGATCTTCTACCTCGCGGTCAGTTCGCGCTTTTTCAAACCGATCGTCGAGCGTCTCGGCAATGCTGGCCTGCTGAAAGAGGGCGACAGCGGCGGCTTCCGCCGGCTTGTGATCGAAAAACCGTTCGGCACCGATCTCGCTTCGGCACGCGATCTGAACGCGCATATCCTGTCGTACGCAAAGGAATCGCAGGTCTATCGCATCGATCACTTTCTCGGCAAGGACACCGTGCAGAGCATTCTCGCGGTGCGCTTCGCCAATGCGCTGTTCGAACCGATGTGGCGGCGAGAATATATCGACTGTGTGCAGATCACCGCCGCGGAAACGATCGGCGTGGAAGGGCGCGGCAAGTTCTACGAACAGACCGGTGCGTTCCGCGACATGGTGCCGAACCATCTGTTCCAGTTGCTCGGCATGGTCGCCATGGAGCCGCCCAATTCGTTCGATGCCGAGGCCGTGCGCGACAAGAAGGCTGAGATCTTCGACGCCATCCAGCCGCTGACTCCGGACGACGTCGTGTTCGGTCAATATGCAAAGGGCCCGGCGGGTGTCGGCTACCGCGAGGAGCCGGACGTCGCGCCGGACAGCACGACGGAAACCTACGCAGCGGCACGCGTGTTCGTCGAGAACTGGCGTTGGGCCGGCGTGCCGTTCTATCTGCGCACCGGCAAGCGCTTGGCCGCGCGTCGCACGGAAATCTCGGTGCAACTGAAACCGGTGCCGTTCCGCCTGTTTCGTGACACTCCAGTGGACGCACTTACGCCTAACGTGCTGACCTTGCGCATCGATCCCGCGCATGGCACGAGCTTCGACTTCAACGTGAAGACGCCGGGGCCGGTCATGCAAGTCGGGCCAGTGCAGTCCTCGTTCGACTACGGCGACTTTTTCGCGGAGCGGGCGAACGTCGGCTACGAGACCTTGCTCTACGACTGCATGCTCGGCGATGAGACGTTATTTCAGCGTGCCGACAGTATCGAAACGAGCTGGTGCGCGGTGGACGACGTGCTGCATCCGAAATCGGGCGGTGCGATGCCGGTGCATGGTTATGCGGCCGGCAGCGAAGGTCCCGCGGAAGCAGACGCGCTATTGGCGCGCGACGGTCACGCATGGCGGCCGTTGAAACAGGACGCCGTTCAGAAGAAGTAATCCGACGAGCCGCACCAACACAATCGGGGGACACCGTGGCGACACGTAAGACGAAAGTGACAAGCAGTACCGAGCGAATTCTGGCGATCGACGTTGGTGGCACGGGTTTGAAAGCCGCGATCATCGACGCGGACGGCAAGATGAAAACGGAGCGCGTGCGAGTGGCGACACCGCATCCGTGTACGCCGGATCAACTCGTGGACGCGCTGGCGACGCTGGTCGCTCCGCTCGTCGAACAGGAGCCGCCTACGCTGATGTCGATCGGCTTTCCGGGCGTGGTGCGCAACAACCGTATTCTGACCGCGCCGCACTTTGGCGTCGAAGGCTGGCACGATATTCCACTGGCTGATTCACTGGCACAGCGCCTGGGCGGATTGCCGGTTCGTATGATCAACGACGCCGAGATGCAGGGTTTCGCTGCGATCCAGGGCCAAGGCCTCGAATTCGTGCTGACGCTCGGCACGGGCGCGGGGACGGCGATGTTTCGCGACGGTGAGCTGATGCCCCATCTGGAGCTTGCGCATCACCCGGTCAGCAAGAAGGGCGTGGCTTACGACGAATACATCGGCGAGGCGGCGCGTGAGAAAGTCGGAAACAAACGCTGGAACCGGCGCGTTCTGAAGGTGATCGGGATCCTGAGCGCGCTGGTGAACTACGACAAACTGTGGATTGGCGGCGGCAACGCCGCGCGGCTCAAGTTCGATCTGCCGGCAAACGTGGCGACCGTTTCGAACGATGCGGGCATTGAAGGCGGCGCGCGTCTATGGCATGCAAAGTCCATGCGTGAATCGCGGCAATTGCCGGAAGCGAATCAACGGACGGGCCGCTTCAAGTGATCTTCGCGCGGCGCCTGCCGCCCTCGCGGCAGGCGATTGCGCTTAACGCGCCGCGTCACCCCAACGGTACTCCACGCTCGCTTCATCGAGTTGCGTCTTGATCTGCGGATCGAGCACGAACTCGGACGCCGCGAGCGTATCGCTCAATTGCTCGGCGCGGCTCGCACCGATAATCGCGGATGTGACGAGCGGGTTCGCCAGCACCCAGGCGAGCGAAACCCGCGTCAGCGATTCTCCGGTCGGCGCCACGATGGCTTTCAATTGCTCGATCGTCTCGAACTCGCGTTTGTGCCAATACCGCTGCTGATACATCGCGCCGGCCTTGCCGACGGTTTCGGTGAAACGGCCGGACGTCGGCGTCGCTTCCAGTTGATGCTTGCCCGTGAGCAGCCCACCCGCGAGCGGGTTGTATGGCATTACGGCCAGTTGCTCTTCGTCTGCGAGAGGCAGCAACTCGCGCTCGATCTGCCGGAACAGCAAGTTATAGCGAGGCTGCACGGAGACGAAGCGCGCCACACGCAAAACATCGGCGCGGCCCAAGGCGCGGGCGAGCCGATACGCGAGAAAATTCGACACGCCGATATAACGCGCCTTGCCTGATCGCACGATCACGTCCAGCGCTTCGAGGGTTTCGTCGAGCGGCGTATTCGCGTCGTCGGAGTGAAGCTGGTAGAGGTCGACGTAATCGGTGCCGAGGCGTTGCAACGAGGCGTCGATGGCGTCCAGCAGATGTTTGCGCGACGCGCCTTGATCCCACGCCGCGGGTCCCATCTTGCCGACCGCTTTCGTCGCCAGAATGAAGCGGTCGCGTTTGCCCTTCAGCCAGCGCCCGACGATCTCCTCCGTGCGACCGGCAATATTCTCGCCGCCGCCGAGCGGATACACATTGGCCGTATCGATGAAGTTCACGCCGGCATCCGCCGCCGTGTCGAGAATGCGATGCGAGTCATCTTCTTCGGTCTGCAGGCCGAAGGTCATCGTGCCGAGACACAGGCGCGAAACGGTCAGGCCGGTGCGGCCGAATTTGCGGTATTGCATGGTCAACTCCGGGGGATGAACGGAACAGTTCAAGATGCAGTGTTGCAAAAAGGATAAACCGTGTCGGGAATTGATGCCGGCTGCGATCGCTGTAAACCGTTAGTAAGTTGAAAGCTTCGGTTCGGTGTGTTTTGAACTTACAAGCCAGAAAGCCTTTTATTTCAATGCAAGTAACATTACTGAAATGTAATATTCAGGCATAACTCGAACGCATTAAATTACATAAGCCTTTCAATCGTAAAAAATAGAAACAATTCCGTTACGAGGGGTAAGCGACGCTGCGATTGATGCGGTTTTATGCGTGTGGAATGATAGCGATTCTCATTTAACAGCAGCCAGCCATCCCGTCATCGGTGCCGTGCGCACGAGACCGGCAGCCAGCCAATTGCGAATTTGTCATTGATTCCATCTCAGGTATGCGAATCGGGCAAGCGCATCTCTGACGGGATTTCCATGTTCAACCACACGCCGCTTGCGACAGCGTTAGCGCTAGCTTTTGCCGTTCCTTTTGCGACTCCGGCGGTCGCGCAGACCGCTCCGCAAACCGCGTCGCCAGCCGCCTCGCCGGCCGCGACGACCACCGCCGACAGCCATACCTTGCCGACCATCGGCGTCTCGGCGCAGGCTGAACAACAGGACTTCCAGGCAGAGCGGTCGACGGTCGGTGCAAAGACGCCGACGGCGCTGCGCGATATTCCGCAGACCGTCACGGTTATCAACAAGGCCGTGCTGCAATCGCAAGGCGCGACCTCGTTCCAGGACGCGCTGCGCAACGCGCCGGGCGTGACGATCGGCGCGGCCGAAGGCGGTCAGATCGGCAACAACATCAACCTGCGCGGCTTCACCGCACAGAACGACATCTATCTGGACGGTTTCCGCGATCGCAACCAGTACTATCGCGACACGTTCGACCTCGAAGAAATCGAAGTGCTGTACGGTCCTTCGTCGATGCTGTTCGGCCGCGGTTCGACGGGTGGCGTGATCAACCAGGTCAGCAAGAAGGCGAACCTGAAGGACTCGGCGGAAGTCACGGGCATGATCGGCACCGACGCCAAATATCGCAGCACCGTCGATGTGAACCATAAGCTGACAGAGACCTCGGCGATTCGCCTGAACGCGTTCGGCCAAAGCCTCGGTTCGACGCGCGACGAGATGAAGAACAAGGACTACGGCATCGCGCCGGAAGTGCGCTTCGGGATCGGCACGCCGACCGAAGTCACGATCTCCGCGCTGATCCAGCACAACTACGACATGCCTGACTACGGCGTGCAGGCGTTGAACGGTCACCCGTCGCCGGTGCCGAAGAACACCTTCTACGGCTTGACCACCGACCGCACGATTCAGGACGTGCAGACGGTCACCGCCGCGCTCAAGCACAAGTTTTCGGACAACCTGATCCTGACCAACCAGACGCAGTTCTCGCACTCGATGACCGACGCGCGCGAAACCGCGCCGCAAGCGGTGCTGACGGGGCCGCTCGCCAGCAGCACCGCGTTGACCAACGGCAATTACACGACGTTGTCGCCGTCGCAACTGTTCATCAAGTTGCAAAGCCACGACCGTGTGATCGAGAACCACTCGCTGTACAACGACACGATGCTGCAATACAAATTCGTGACCGGCCCGATCAAGCACGACCTGATCGCCGGTGTCAGCCTCGGTCACGACAGCTATTCGAACCAGGCGTACACGCGTAACAATCTGCCGGTCGTTTCGATGGTGAATCCCGCGTATCTGTCCACGCCCGCAGGTGTGACGACGACGGTCGGCAACCATGCGGACTCCGGGTCGAACGAAATCGGCGCCTACCTGAACGACACCGTATCGATCGGCCAGCAATGGAAGGTGATTGGCGGCTTGCGTTGGGATCGCTTCCAGGCGCAGATCCACAACACGATCAGCCTGCCGGCCTACGCCACGCAAACCAATTTCTTCACCAGCGTGCGCGCCGGGGTGATCTATCAGCCGACCGACTGGCAGTCGTACTACGTCTCTTACGGCACGTCGTTCAATCCGTCGCTCGAAGCGCTGACGGTGACCAACCTTACGCAGAACCTCGCGCCCGAGTCGACCAGATCGTACGAAGTCGGCGCGAAATGGGATCTGCTCGGCGGCAATCTCTCGGTGACGTCGTCATTCTTCCGCCAGGAAAAAACCAACGCGCGCACCCAGGTGTCGCCGACGGAATACGAGCTGGACGGCGACGTTCGCGTAGACGGATTCCAGGCCGGGGTGACGGGCCACATTACGGACAAATGGCAAGTGTTCGGCGGCTACACCTACATGGACGCCATCATCCTGAAGGCGCGCGACGGCACGCAAGGTCACGTGCCGGCCAACACGCCGCGTAACACGCTGACGTTCTGGACTACCTACGCGTTCACGCCGCATTGGGAAATCGGCGGCGGTCCGACGTATATGTCGCCGCGTTACGCATCGAACACGAATTACGTGCAGGTGCCGGGCTACACGCGCTGGGATGCGACCGCGGCGTATCGCGCGAAGAAATACGACGTCCGCCTGAACCTGCTGAACCTGACCAACAAGACGTACTACGACGCGTTGATTCCGTCGGACGGCGGCCGTTCCGTACCGGGTATCGGACGCACGTTGCTGGCGACGTTCGATTACCGCTTTTGATACACGTTGAACGGGTGCGTTAGGCTTGCCGTTTTCGAAGACGGCAAGTCGACGCAAAGGAACCATCATGTTGCTGCACATTCCGAATGTACTGAGCGCCGAGCAGTTGCGCGTCGTGCGCGAGCGGCTCGACAATGCCGGCGACGCGTGGGTCGACGGCCGCGCGACCGCGGGCTATCAGGGCGCACCGGTCAAACGTAACCAGCAGATTGCCGAACACACGCCTATTGCGCGCCAACTCGGCGACGTGATTCTCGCGTCGATCGAACGCAATCCGCTGTTCATCAGCTCGGTACTGCCGAACCAGGTGTATCCGCCGCTCTTCAATCGTTACGAAGGCGGCATGCAGTTCGGCAGTCATGTCGACGGAGCCGTGCGAGTGCTGCCCAACGGCGTGAAGCTGCGCACCGACGTCTCCGTGACGCTGTTCATTTCAGACCCCGCCGACTACGACGGCGGCGAACTCGTGATCGAAGACACGTACGGCGTGCAGCAGGTCAAGCTGCCGGCGGGCGACATGATCGTCTATCCGGCGACGAGTTTGCATCAGGTCACGCCGGTCACGCGCGGCGTGCGCGTCGCGAGTTTCTTCTGGGTGCAAAGCCTCGTGCGCAGCGATACGCAGCGTGCGATGTTGTTCGACATGGACACCGCCATTCAACGGCTCAATGCCACCAACGCCGACGACGCCGCACGCCGCAGCCTCGTCGGCATCTATCACAACCTGTTGCGTAACTGGAGCGAACCGTGAGCGTACCCGAGGCATTCGACATTCAAGCGCCCAGGGGCATCGACCGCGCGGCCCGCGAGCCGCAGCGCCTTGACGGCGGCGAGTTGAAGGCGCGCCAGCAGCGCTCGCGCCGCGCCACCTTCATCAAGTGGCTGCGCAAGGTGCATGGCTGGGTCGGTTTGTGGGGCGCGGCGCTGGGTTTGCTGTTCGGCACCACGGGGTTTCTGCTGAATCATCGCGGCGGTCCGCTCAAGGTATCGACCGGCGAGCCGCAGGTCGCGGTGTTGCAGGTGCCGTTGCCGCAACCGGCGCCAGATACGCCACGCGATCTGGGCGAATGGCTCAAGCATGAACTGAAACTGGCGGGCACGCCTGGGCGCGTTCAGAAAGAGCCGGCGCATCCGGTCGCGTGGGGCGAGCGCAGCATGGTCCAGCCGGAGCACTGGCAGCTCAATTTCGCGTCGCCCCGAGAGAACACGTCCGCCGAATATTGGGTGGGCAACGGTTACGTGACGGTCAAGCGCAGCGAGAACACGTTCCTCGCGGTGCTGACTAATCTGCACAAGGGGGTGGGCTTGAGCGTCGGCTGGGTGCTGCTGATCGACACGCTGGCCGGTAGCATCATTCTCTTGTCCCTTACCGGCGTTCTGCTCTGGACGGAGTTGAACAAACGCAAGACCGTCGGCGCGGTGTTGGTGCTGGGATCGATCGTCGCCGCAGTATGCGTCGGGTTGCTGTAAATGCCGCTGCGGGCAGGGCGTAATCCCGGAGAAATCCGCCGCCTTGCCTGACTCGCGCTCGGGAAGATCGTCTTTCCCGAGCGTTGCACCGAGGTACGTTTTACCGGCAGTTCAAGCTCCCCTCGCAGTATCCCTTCCACGCTGCCAGCGTTCCGTTCGGCACACGCTCTCCGGCGCGGCGAAAGGCCCGCTCCGCGCGTCGTCTCAACTTCCTCCGGCATCCGTCTACGTGCGAGAATCGCGCTACATCAATTGCGCGTTAACGTTGGCTATCCATTGGATCAGGCACCGCTTTTGCAATCGCGGTCCGCACGACTATGAGCCACCGCGTCGAGGAGATCGCGTTGAACGAGCCGGACCGCTTCTTATCGGATGCATTGCCCGCCGACCTCGCCGCGCCGTCGTTCCTTGCCGGCGGCGGCGAACTGGGCGCGCTCATCCGCGCCTACGACTGGACGCAGACGGCGCTCGGCGCGCCCGACACCTGGCCGCAAGGGCTGAAGATCGCGATCCGCATCATGCTCACATCGCGTCAGCCGATCTGGATTGGTTGGGGCGACGAGCTGATCTATTTTTACAACGACCCGTACAAATCGATCATCGGCGGCAAGCATCCGGTCGCGCTCGGCCAACCGACCAAGGTCGTCTGGCGCGAAATCTGGACTGATATCGAGCCGCTTCTGAATACCGCGCTGGCCGGCGCGGAAGGCATCTTCGTCGAACAGAAGCTGCTTATCATGGAGCGCAACGGCTTTCCCGAGGAGACGTATTACACCTTCTCGTACAGCCCCATTCCCGGCGATGACGGCGAACCCGGCGGCATTATCTGCGCCAACAGCGACGGCACCGCACAGGTGGTCGGAGAGCGGCAGTTGGCGCTGCTCAAGGAACTGGCGGCGGTCAGCCCCGACGGCCGCGACTGGCGCGAAGCATGCAAGCTCAGCGCGCGTGCCTTGCAGTCTAATCTGCAAGATCTTCCGTTCGCCTTGCTGTACGCCGCCGAACCCGGCGGCGACACGGCCACGCTGGTCGGTTCGAGCGGCATCGAGCCGGATCACCCGGCGGCGGCGCGGACAATCAAGCTCGACGGCGACTCGCTCTGGCCGGTCGGCGACGTGATGGAGATTCAGGCGCCGCAGCTTGTGCGTGATTTGACGCAGCGATTCGGCACCGAGATGCCGCGCGGGCCGTGGCATCTCGCGCCGCAGCAGGCGGTCGTTCTGCCGGTGTCGCCCGGCGGCGAGGCGACCCAAGCCGTGGTTCTGATCGCCGGCCTGAATCCTTGCCGCCTTTTCGACGACGCCTATCGCAGCTTCCTGAATCTGAGCGCCGGCCAGATCGGCGCGGCGATCGGCTACGCGCGCGCTTATGAGGAAGAGCGGCGGCGCGCGGAGGCGCTGGCTGAAATCGACCGCGCGAAAACCACGTTCTTTTCCAACATCAGCCACGAATTTCGTACGCCGTTGACGCTGATGCTCGGCCCTCTCGAAGAACTGCTCGCCAAGCCGCAACTTGCCGCGAGCGGCGACAACGCGCGGATGGGCAGCGATATCGAGGACCGCGCGCTGATCGAGATCACGCATCGCAACGGCTTGCGGCTGCTCAAGCTCGTCAACGCGCTGCTGGATTTTTCGCGCATCGAAGCGGGACGCATGCAGAGCCACCCGCAACCCACGGATATCGCGTCGTTCACGGCCGAACTCGCGTCGCTGTTCCAGTCCGCGATCGAAACAGCGGGCCTGCGGCTCGAGGTGGAGATTCCGGCCACGCCCGTGGTCGTGCAACTCGACCGCGAGATGTGGGAAAAGGTCGTGATGAACCTGCTGTCCAACGCCTACAAGTTCACGTTCTTCGGCACGATTCGTGTCGCGGTTCGCGAGGTCGTTGGCGGTGGCGTCGAGGTTAGCGTGACGGATAGCGGGATCGGTATTGCCGAAGAAGAAGTGCCGCGCCTCTTCGAGCGCTTTCATCGCGTGGCGGGCGCGCCAGGACGCTCGGTCGAAGGCAGTGGCATTGGGCTCGCGATGGTGCAGGAACTGGTGAAGCTGCACGGCGGTACGGTGCGGGTCGACAGTGCGCTGGGCCAGGGGGCGTGCTTCACCGTCTCGCTGCCGCGTGGCGCCGTGCAGCCCCAGTCCGAAGACTCAGCCGTGCATGCCGCCATGAGCAAACACGCGCGCACCTATGTCGATGCCGCGTTGCGCTGGAGTCCGGAGAACGAAATCCTCACCGATGCGCCAATCGATGCGACGCCGGCCGGCGAGGTGTCGCCCGACGCCGCGCCGGTCTCTGCCGCGCGGCTCCTGGTCGTCGACGACAATGCGGACTTGCGTGAGTACATGAGCCGCATCTTGCGTGCGGCAGGGCACGACGTGCGTCTTGCGACCGACGGCCAGGCCGCGCTCGAAGCCGCGCGCGAGGAGCGTCCCGATCTGGTGCTCTCCGACATAATGATGCCGCGACTTGACGGCTTTGGCCTGCTGCGTGCACTGCGCGCCGATCCGGACCTGCGCGACACGCCGGTGCTGATGCTGTCCGCCCGCGCGGGCGAGGAAGCGCGCGTGGACGGCATCGAGCACGGGGCCGACGACTATCTGACCAAACCCTTCTCGGCGCGCGAACTGCTGGCCCGCGTGTCGGGCAACCTGCAACTCGCCCGCTTGCGCCGCGAGACCGAGATGAAGCTGCGCGAGGAATCGCGCACGCTGGAGATTCTCAATCGCGTGGGCTCGACGGTGGCGGCCGAACTCGATCTGAACCGCGCGGTGCAGATCGTGACGGACGCGGCCACCGAACTGACCGGCGCCGCGTTCGGTTCGTTCTTCTATAACGTGCTCGACGACAAGGGCGGCAGCTACATGCTGTACACGCTGTCCGGTGTGCCGAAGGAAGCGTTTGCGGGCTTTCCGATGCCGCGCAACACGGCGGTGTTCGCGCCTACGTTCAACGGCGAAGGCATCGTTCGCGTCGACGACATCACTCAGGATCCGCGTTACGGCCATAACGTGCCGCATCGTGGCATGCCGGAAGGCCACCTGAAGGTGCGCAGCTATCTGGCCACACCCGTGCAGTCGCGTAGCGGGGAGGTGGTCGGCGGCCTGTTCTTCGGCCATCCGGAGCCTGGCGTATTCACCGAACGCGCCGAGCGGATCGTGGCCGGTATCGCCGCACAAGCGGCCATTGCCATCGACAACGCGCGTCTGTACCAGGCCGCGCAAAGCGAAATCGCCGAGCGCGCCAAAGCGCAAAGCGCGCTGCACGATCTGAACGAAACGCTGGAGCGCCGTGTGATCGAGACGGTGGCGGACCGCGACCGTCTGTGGGAGTTGAGCGAAGATCTGCTGGTGGTGGCCGATATCGAAGGCCGCTTGCAGCGCGTGAGTCCGTCGTGGAGCAATGCGCTCGGCCATAACATGCATTGGCTCATGTCGCGTTCCTACGTCGACCTGGTTCACCCGGACGATGTCGCGGTCGTCAGCACGCATCTCGCCGAATTGCGTCGCACGGGCGTGCCGGTGCGCTATGAAAACCGCTTCAAGCGGATCGACGGTACGTGGCGCTGGGTCGCGTGGACACTCGCGCTCGATCCCGACACGGCGCGCATTCACGGCGTGGGCCGCGACGTCACCGCCGACAAGGAAACCACCGAGGCGCTGCGCCACGCCGAAGAAGCGCTGCGCATGGCGCAGAAGATGGAAGCGATCGGCAAGCTCACGGGCGGCGTCGCGCACGACTTCAACAATCTGCTGCAGGTGATAGGCGGCAATCTGCAACTGCTGGCGAAAGACGTCGCCGGTTCCGAGAAGCCCGAGCAGCGCGTGCGCAATGCGCTGGCGGGCGTGGCCCGCGGCGCGAACCTCGCCTCGCAGTTGCTGGCGTTCGGGCGGCGTCAGCCGCTCGCGCCGAAGGTCGTCAATCTCGGCCGCTTCGTGCGCGGACTCGACGACATGTTGCGACGCGCGCTCGGCGACGGCGTCGAAATCGAAACGATCGTGTCGGGCGGCTTGTGGAATACGCTGGTCGATCCCTTCCAGGTCGAGAACGCGCTGCTGAACCTCGCGATCAACGCGCGCGACGCGATGAACGGCCACGGCAAGCTGACGATCGAAGCCGGCAACGCCGCGCTCGACGACGCCTACGCCAAGCGCAACGCGGAGGTTACGCCGGGCCAGTACGTGATGCTGGCCGTCACCGACACGGGCGCCGGGATGCCGCCGGAAGTACGCGAGCGCGTGTTCGAGCCGTTCTTCACGACCAAGCCCGAAGGTCAGGGCACCGGCCTCGGCTTGAGCATGGTGTATGGCTTCGTCAAGCAGTCGGGCGGGCATGTGAAGATCTACAGCGAGGAGGGGCACGGTACGACGATTCGCATCTATCTGCCGCGGGTGCGCCAGCAGGAAGACCTCGAAACGAATATCGACGCCGGTCCCGCGAAGGGCGGCACGGAAACGGTTCTGGTGGTGGAGGACGACGAGGAAGTGCGCACGACGGTGGTCGAAATGCTGTCCGATCTCGGCTATCGCGTGCTGAAAGCGAAAGACGCGCAAAGCGCGCTCGCGATCGTCGAAAGCGGCGTGCCGATCGACTTGCTGTTCACCGATGTGGTAATGCCCGGCCCGCTGCGCAGCACCGAACTCGCCCGCAAGGCGCGCGAACGGTTGCCCGCGATCGCGGTGCTGTTCACGTCGGGCTATACGGACAACGCGATCGTGCATTCCGGGCGGCTCGATGAAGGCATCGAATTGCTCAGCAAGCCCTACACGCACGAAGCATTGGCGCGCAAAGTCCGCTATGTGCTGCAAACGCAGAATCCACTGGCGGCCGAAATCGCCGAGGCCGAGCAGCATCTTCTCGAGGTCGATCCCCCTGCCACGCCGGATAGCGCCGACAGTTTCGCAGCTCAGACGCGGCCACGGATTCTGCTGGTGGAAGACGACGAACTGATTCGCGCGAGCACCGCCGAATTGCTGCGCACGTTCGACTTCGACATTCTGGAAGCCGAAGGCGAGCACGACGCCAGGCAGATTCTCAGCGAACATGCGATCAGCGTGATGCTCACCGACGTAGGGCTGGCGGGCAAGTCGGGCATCGATCTGGCGCTGGAGGTGTGTGGCGAGCGGCCCGATCTGCGCGTGATCTTTTTGACCGGCTATGACCTCGTGCTGACGCCGGAGCAGCGCAAGGTATTGCCGCAGGCCATCTTGTTGCGCAAGCCCTATGATCTGCTCGATCTCATCGATGCGCTGAAAACGCCGCTCGGCTGAGGCCGCCGCGTTAGACCTGTTGAAGCAGGGCGGCAGTTGCCGGCCTGTCAGCGAAGAAGGTGGCGCTCGCGCTAGAATTCCCGCAGACCGCCACAACCGTTGGCTCTGCCGGAATTCGCCGATGACCACATCCGATAACGCCGTCGACACCGCGCTCATCACGCGGCGCTCCGTTCGCGCCTTTCTGCCTGCTCCGGTGCCACGCGCCGATATCGAAGCCATTCTCGAAGCCGCCAGCCGCGCGCCGTCGGGCACCAATACGCAGCCGTGGAAAGTCTATGTGGTGACGGGCGAGTCGCTCGCGCGCCTCTCGCGGGCCTTGCTCGCCGCCTACGACGACCCCCAGCGCGACGCGCTGTACCAGGAAGAGTATCCGTACTACCCGCATCAATGGGTGTCACCGTACATTGACCGGCGCCGCAAAATCGGCTGGGATCTGTATGGCCTGCTCGGTATCGGGAAGGGCGACAAGGCGCGCATGCATGAGCAGCATGCGCAGAACTATCGCTTCTTCGGCGCACCGGTAGGCTTGTTCTTTACCATCGACCGGGTATTGGAGCGCGGCAGCTGGCTCGACTACGGCATGTTCCTGCAGGCGATCATGACGGCCGCGCGCGGACGTGGTCTCGATACCTGTCCACAGGCTGCGTTTACGCCGTTTCATCGCGTGATTGCGGCACACCTCGGCCTGCCGCCCGAAGAACAACTGGTGTGCGGCATGTCCCTCGGTTTCGCCGACGAAAGCGCGCTGGTCAACACGTTGCGCACCGAGCGTGAACCGGTTGAGCGGTTCACGCGATTTCTCGATTGACGGCGCTTGATCCCACTTGATCGCACTTGATCGCGATCGAGGCACGCCTCCCACTTTCCATCGGACCCATATGAAAACATCGCGCCGCCATTTTCTGCTGCTCGGCGTGAGCGCGGGCTCAGCGCTCGCACTCGCACGTACCGCTTTCGCCGAGACCGCGAATACGCTCAGCGAAGCCGATCCGAAGGCGCAAGCCGTCGGCTATAAGGAGGACGCCTCCAAGGTCGACAAGGCGAAATTCCCCGGCTACGCCGCCGACCAAAATTGCGGCAATTGCTCGCTGTTCCAGGGCAAAGCCACCGATGCATACGGCGGCTGCACGCTGTTCGGCGACAAACAGGTCGCCGCGCGCGGCTGGTGCAGTTCGTATTCGAATATGTGAACCGCAAGCGGCGGCGCGCGGTTCGATTCGCTGCGCGCCGCGTTCGAAGCCGTTAGCCCAGCGCGCTCAGCACCAGTTCGTGCGAATGGCCGATCCATACGGCCGCGTCGCGGTGATCGCGCAGTGCGTCGCCGGTGTTGGGGTGCAGGAAGATATCCAGTGAGCCGTGATTCAGCGTGAGCCAGCCGACCAGGTCGGCGAACTGGTCCTGCGTAAATGCAAGCTGATACGACCACATGGGATGCGGTCCGACCGGGCGCTCGTGAAAGCGGCCCATTTGCAGCTTGCCGCTCCAGTGCGCTTCGATCTGCTCGCGGAAGGTCCACGCGGCGTCGCGGGTGCTCGCATCGAAGTACACATGGGCGTGCCAGCTAGCGATGGCGGAAGTGTCGCGAAAGGTCATGGCAGGTCCGTTACGTATCAGTCTTTATCCGACATTCATTCTGCTTCAATTTCCGCCGACGCGCGCGGCGCGCGCCTCATGTAAAACTGTCTCTCATCTTTGCCGACGATCTCGAAGCCGAGCCGCTCGTAGAGCCGCATCGCGGGATTGCCTTTGAGCACCTTGAGGGTGACCGGCAATGCGTCGGCCTGCGCGGCGCGCAATACCCAATGCAGCGCGCGTTCGCCGATGCCGCGCCCCTGAAGTGCCGGCGTGATCTGCAATTGCACGACGACCCATTCGGCGCCGGTGCGATGCGCCTTGAGCAAACCGGCCGGTTCGCTGTCGATGCAAATTACGCGCGCCGTGTCATAACGATGCAGCAGACGGGCGCGATGCTCGGTATCGTCCGACGGTTCGCCAACGCGCGCGAGGTGCTCAGTCATGGTCGCCTTGCGCAGTTCGAACAGTAAGGGTATGTCCGAGTCCAGCGCCGGGCGCAGGGTGAAGCCGGGTTCTTGAGCGGGCATGCTGGTCAGGTTGCCGGTGTGCCGGCGGCTAGTAAGAATGGTCGTGAATTGTCGCGCCAGCAGCGCTTTTTTACCACGCGGTTATGTGTGTGCCTCTCGACTTTGCAGTGCGCCGGTCGCGCCGATGCCGACAGTTGGCGGTCCGCGCCTCCGCGCAATCGCGTGCTGTCGCGTGCCTCGCCTCAGGCGTGATCGGCATTTGCGCCGCGCCAGAGGCACGGTGTCGTCAGGTCGCGTTGCAGTCGCCACGGTTCACGCGATGCGTTGTGCCCTCGTTGGCATGCGCTTTGCTTTTGCCTCGTGCGCAAATTGCTGGCGCGGGCGGCCTCGAAGCCGCACCGTCAACAAAAAAACGCCAACCTGGCATAACAACGAAAATGCTGAATACGAAACCACACATGGTCACGCACGGGGTCGACGGCGACGCGATGACGCTCGTCTTTTATCCCGACACCGGTTGTCTGCGCTTTGTCGATGCGCGCGGCATTTGCCACGAGCTTCGGCCGCCGCATTCCTGGTTTGCGATTTCGTCCGCATCGCGCGGCGTGCGCCGTAGCACGCAAGCCATGACGGAAGGGTTGAATGCATTGCTGCATGAGTTCTGCGCGAAACGTCCGCGCTGGTTGAGCGGTTCAGTGCGCCGACCGGCGCATGTGCCGTTGCCGCTGTCGACGCACGCGCCGGTTCACGGGACAATGGCTCAGCTCACAACGAGCGCGGCCGTGGCGCGATAGGGTGCATCTGATCAGTCGAAAAACTCAGCGCGTGGCTTTGCGTGCGTATTCAGTTTCTTCCGGTGTCGTTCGTTCAACACGGCGAGCGGCTTAACGAACTTTGCGAGGTGGGCTATGGAGATTATCGAGCTTGAGCCAAGCGTCTCGGCAGACGGACGCGCGGTGATTTTCCAGCTTTCGACGCGAGGACGGGACCTTGAGTGCGCCGTCACGCGTGAGGCCTTGGAGCAGCATTTCTGGCTGCAACGCGACGCCGGCGAGGAGCGCGTATTGAAGACTTTCGCGGACGGGCGCAAACGCATCACCGCCGTGGCGGAGAGAAAGATGCTGGCGCGTCCGGGCGAAAAAGTGCTGCTGACGATCAGCGACTTCGTCGCTCGGGGTTGATGACCCTGCCCGATGCGAACGCGCGTGTCGTCCACGCGGTGTCGCGTCGGTTAATCGCACCCACTCGAAAATGAACGAGCGACGGCGAAGGCGCCGTCGCTCATGTCTGAGGAAATCGGCCTGTTACGCCGATTCGCCAAACTGGCCTGCCAATTCCCCTCGCTTCGCGCAATTGCATTCGCAAGTGCCGGCATACACTGTTTTCCATGGCGCGACAAATCACCGAGCCCATCGACGCGGTCTTCCCCCGCGTTGTTTTGAACCGTACCGTTGATGGCAGTTTGCCGTGGTTGTCGTACACGGCAGGGCAGTAAAGCAGTAGGTAAGAGAAGCAATGCAAACGGCGCGCGATCCATGAATTAGCGCGTGAATCAGCAGGGGGTTGCAGTCAGGCGATGTTGAAGGCGAAGGACCCGGCTGTGATGCAGCAGTAGTTCAAGAAACAACAGCTTTTCGCAGATGTAGTTCAAGTAGCAACTCTGTTAGTTTGCGGTGGTGAAGGTCGGCAAGCATCCACGCGCGAGTACGACTGTTCCATCCTGTCCGACCCTGTTCCTTCGCGGGAACAGGGTTTTTTTTCGTCTCGTTGCGCGGCAAGGCTTGCAATCGGCGGGTTCGAACCGATATGCCGGCGTTGCACTGCGTTTTTTGCGGCGGCACCGGACAAGCGGCCGGCTGCGCGCTGTGACGCACGCTGCATCTAAACAGGACTTGAGGTCGTTTAAGTCTGTCTTAATAGTTGCTTGCCATGATGGCCACACAGACTCGCTTCGGGCCTGTCGAGCCGCCGGCGTATCGGCGGCGATTGCCGCCGTTGAACGCAAGAATCCGGTGGCGAAGCCGAGAGTTAGAGAAGGAGGTTGAACCGATATGTCCAGTAAATCGCGAGTCCGCAAGCACAACCAGCCGGCCATGTCCCCGCTGTTGCGTGCGCTGACCTATAGCCGCACCGCTCATGAGCCGGTCACCGCGGCGATGCTTCTGCAGTGCTACACCGCCCTCGATGCATTCCGCCACGGCCACGGCTCGCGGAATCTGCACATGACCTTGAGCCGGCATTTACTGGTGTCGCAAGAGCTTGCGCGGCTCGGTCTCGGCGAGGACGCGATTGCCGACATCGAAAGCGCACATGCCGCGATGGTTCAACTCGACGCGCGTGAACTCGGCGAAGGCGCATGGGCTTTGGAAGACGGCGAATACGCCCGCTTGTGCACGGCGCTGGAGATTCTCGACGCGCAACTGTCCGTGGCATCGTTGAGCGAGATTGCGAGCGCGGAAGCGAAAATGATTGAAGGACTGATGAGGTCCGCGCAGGTTCAGGCGATTGCAGAAGCTGCTGCCTGAGGAGCAGGGTGGCCTGGTTAGGCTCTTTCGTTTCTGGTTCGCGCAAATGAAACGCCCCCATGGGGCGTTTTTTTCACACCTCGCATCGACGTGCGGATATTACGAGTCTCCGTAAGGCGCCCATTCGGCCGCCATGCCAGCGCCGCATCTGGTTTGCTGGAGTCATCCGCGCTTGTTAGACTGCCTCTCGCCAACCGGCCGTGAGCGCGATTTCTCCTCTTACGCTTCCAGGGCGTTCACGTTTGCGACGCGATCAATCGGAGACGCCATGTCTTATATGCTGCTCATCGTCGAACCCCCGAATCAACGCATTGAACGCGGTGAAGCTGCGGGCCGCGAAGTCTACGACCAGATGGTCCGTTTCGCCGCCGATCTGAAAGAGCGCGGCAAACTGGTCGCGGTCGAGTCGCTCACGTCCGCAAGCGACGCGGTCCGCGTACAGGTCCGCGACGGCCAGCCGAAACTGCTCGACGGCCCGTTCGCCGAAGCCAAAGAGATGATCGGCGGGTTCTTCCTCCTCAACTGCGATACCCGTGAAGAAGCCGTGGCTATCGCCCAAGCCTGCCCGGCGGCCACGTGGTGCACCGTCGAAGTCCGCAAGCTCGGACCTTGTTTCGCCTAGGCGATACGCGCATCGACAGCGTTGTCTCGGGGTTTTCCCTGGTGGGTCGGCAGGCGTGTCGATCCGGCCGCGCGTTGCTCGTCGTGTGAGTAAGAAGCCTCCCAGTTTGTGCGGCTTTCCCTCTCACAACGAATTGGAGTAACGGCGATGCGATTCATGATCCTTGTAAAAGCGACGGCCGCGAGCGAAGCCGGCGAGATGCCGGAAGCGTCCCTCATGGCCGCAATGGGCGCGTACCACGAAGAACTGGCCAAAGCCGGCGTGCTGCTCGACGCCACCGGTCTGCAACCGAGTTCTAAAGGCTGGCGCATACGCTACAGCGGCGGCAAGCGTTCGGTGGTCGACGGCCCGTTTGCGGAAACCAAGGAACTCGTTGCCGGCTACACGCTGATCCAGGTGCGCTCGCGTGAAGAAGCCATGGAATGGGCGCGGCGTTTTCCGGCGCCGTTCGGCGAGCAAGCCGACGGCGAAATCGAAGTGCGTCAGTTGTTCGAACTCGACGACTTCGAGCCCAGCCCCGAGCTGGACCGGTTCCGCGAACTGGAAGCCGGCAAGCGCTGAGGCGGGAGCGGGAACCGCGCTGAACGCGGCGCAGGGCTGCTGACGCGGCGCAACTGGCGCAACGTGCGCACTGAGCGTAGTGCGTGGTGAGAGCCGTGCGAACGCAACCTCATCAATGGACTCCATCATGCATAAGCAGATCTACGTCAATCTCGCGGTGAATGACCTCGAACGGTCGAAAGCCTTTTTCAGCGCGATCGGCTTGAGGTTCGAGCCGCAATTCACGAACGAGCAGGCGGCCTGTCTGATCCTCGGCGAAAACATCTACGCGATGTTGCTGGTCAAGGACCTGTTCAAGTCGTTCACGCGCAAATCGCTGTGCGACCCGAAGGAGAGCACGGAAGCGCTGGTGGGTCTGTCTTGTGAAAGCCGGGAAGAGGTGGATGCGCTGGTCGCGCGAGCGCTCGCCGCGGGCGGCGCGATACCGCGCGCGCCGCAGGATTATGGTTTCATGTATGGGCATGGCTTCGAAGATATCGACGGCCACATCTGGGAGCTCATCTACATGGACCCGAACGCCAAGGCGGCGGGCTGACGCGTGACGACGGCAGCCACCCACCGTGCCATCGAGGCAGTCTGGCGGATCGAATCCGCCAAGGTCATCGCCCACGTCGCGCGAATCGTGCGTGACGTGGGGCTCGCCGAAGAACTGGCGCAAGACGCCCTGGTGGCCGCGCTCGAACATTGGCCCGACGCGGGCGTGCCCGACAATCCTGGAGCGTGGCTGATGGCGACCGCAAAGAACCGCGCCCTTGACCGCTTGCGGCAGGAAGCGTTGCATGCCCGCAAGCATCAGGAGCTGGGTCACGATCTCGACGCGCTGGAGGCTCATCTCGTGCCCGATTTCGTCGATGCCCTCGATGCCGCCCGCGCCGACGATATTGGCGACGACCTGCTGCGGCTGGTGTTTACCGCGTGCCATCCGGTGCTGTCCACCGACGCGCGGGTCGCGCTCACCCTGCGGCTGCTCGGCGGCCTCACCACGGACGAAATCGCGCGCGCGTTTCTCGTGCCGGAGCCGACCATCGCACAGCGTATCGTGCGCGCCAAGCGCACGCTCTCGGCTGCCAAGGTGCCGTTCGAAGTGCCCCAGGCGGACGCGCGCGCGCCGCGGCTCGCCTCGGTGCTGCAAGTCATCTATCTGATCTTCAACGAAGGCTATTCGGCCACTGCCGGCGACGACTGGATGCGTCCTGCGCTATGCGAGGAAGCGCTGCGGCTTGGCCGTGTGCTGAGCGGTCTCGTACCGGATGAGAGCGAAGTGCATGGCCTTGTCGCGCTGATGGAGATTCAGGCGTCGCGCACGCATGCACGCACGGATGCGCGAGGCCGCCCCGTGCTGCTGCTCGATCAGGACCGCAGCCGCTGGGATCCACTGCTGATCCGTCGCGGGCTCGCCGCGCTCGACAGCGCGCATGCGTTGGGCGGCGCGAGCGGCCCCTACGCGCTGCAGGCGGCGCTTGCAGCGTGTCATGCGCGTGCGCGTCGCGCGGACGATACCGACTGGGTGCAGATCGTCGCGTTGTATGACGCGCTTTCACAGGTGGCACCGTCGCCGGTGGTCGAGTTGAATCGCGCGGTGGCGGTCGGCATGGCGTTCGGCCCGGCTGCCGGACTGGAGATCGTCGACGTGCTGGCAACCGATGCCGCGCTCGCGAACTACCACTGGTTGCCGAGCGTGCGTGGCGATCTGCTGGCGAAACTCGGCCGCGTGGATGAGGCGCGTGCCGAATTCGAACGTGCGGCCGGTATGACGCGCAATGCGCGTGAGCGCGAATTGTTGCTCGAGCGTGCGCGCGGCATTGCACATTGAGTCTTGCCGCGTAAAGCGCCGATGCAAGCCGCCGTATCAGACGGCGCACGCCCTAAGCAGATAAAACTCCCGCGGGCCATACTGCTGCGGCGGGTCGCTGAGCGGCTCGACGAAGCGGGTGATGCCGATCCGATCGAAACCCGCGGCCACGCAGGCGGCCTCCAGCGCCGTTGCGTCATGCACCGTGAAGCCGTACTCGGCAAACGGCATCTCAATCGCGGCACCCGGCGTGATGGCCGCGATCACCAGCGTGCCGTCCACTTGCAACACGCGGCGAATCTCCGCCAGGCCGGCGGTCAGGTCGGGCCAGAAGTACGTACTGTTGATCGTGACGGCCTTGTCGAACGAAGCGGCGGCGAACGGCATGGCGGCGACGTCCGCGGTTTCGAGCCTGACCTGGCCGTCGCGCACGAAAGCCGCGTTGCGGCAACGAGCGACGGCGATCATGGTAGGCGATAGATCGATACCGGTGAAACGCAGCCTCGCCCCCTGATCGAGCACGTAGGCGATATGCCCGCCGTTGCCGAGGCCAACTTCGAGCACGCGCTCGTTTGCGTGCGGATCGAGCAGATCGAATGCCGTTTCGATAACCGCGCGATTCGAGCGTTCCAGCATGTCGCCGACCGCTATGCCGATCTTGCCTGCCGGGCAGCCGAGCTGGGGAAGCAAAATGCTTGCTTCGAGGTTGGCGGTCGTCACCTCGTCTGACGGATCAATAGTTTCTCTCACAGCGATTCCTCCATGACAGATCGTGCCGGATGCGGTGTTCGCTGCAGGGGTGCGAACAGTAATACGGCATCCTTAATTTATGTCATGAAGCTGCGCCGTGCTTATCTCTTTATTGCTGGCGCTGATGGAGGCGAGACTGCGTGCAAAACAGTATTTAACACGCGTCTCGAGATTGGGGACTGCTGAAGCTACCGTATCAATTGACGCACACCCAACGCGACGATCAGCCCGCCGCAAACGCGGTCGATCCATGCCTTGCAGCGGCGATAGGCGCTGGCAATCCGCTCATGCGACAAGGTGAGCGCAACGAACCCGTACCAGCTGCTTGCCACCACGCACACCATGCCGAGCATCGCGGCAAACGTGCCGACGCTGACGTGCGCCGGCATGGCGGAGGAGAACACCGCGGCGAAGAACGCCATCGACTTCGGATTCGCGATGTTGGTGGCAAAGCCTTGCGCGAATGCCTGACGGAAACCGCCGCTCGTCGCATGCATGCTGCCAGCCGGCTTGCCCGCCGATGCATTGACGATCAGACGTCCGCCGAACCAGATCAGGTAGCCGGCGCCGGCCACCTTGACTGCCAGCGCGAGCCACGGAAAAGCCGTGAACACAATGCCGACGCCGAGAATCGCGCAGCTTGCCCAGAACAGATTGACCAGCACGATGCCGCCGACCATCGCGAGCGCTTCGACTCGCGTCGCCGATGCGGCCTTATGCGCGACCGCGACGAAGTTCGGGCCGGGGATCACCACGCCGGCCACATACACCGAAAAAACGCCTAGAACGGCGGACCCATCAATCACGCTTCACTCCCTTCATTTGCGCCGCGCAGCCAACCACGGCGGCTGTGCGGCCCTTGATCCATCAAGCCGAGAAAAACGCCAGGGCGCCGGTGATCACGCCCGCTCCCGCCACCACGAACGAGAGATTGCGCAGCCACTTCTTGCGGGTCAGCAACGTGATGGCGCACAGGGCGATCGCCACCTGGATCAGCGTGGTGGCCTGTGCCCAACGATGATGGCCGTGCAGAAGCGTTTCACTCTTCACGTCGTTATCGACGACTTCCTTTTCTATGGCTTCGGCCTTCGCGCGGATCGGCTCTTTCTGCTGCTTGTATTTATCGACGTCGGCGAGGAATTTCGCATGCGCGTCGGTATTCGCGGCGGAGAGCGCCGCGCCGAGTTCGGCGAGATTCTGCTTCTCGCCCTTCGCCTGGTAATAGTTCCACTGGTTCGACGCTTCGGTCTTTTTGATCGCAGCTTCGTTCTTGAAATACAGCGCGAGGTTTTCGCTGTTGCCGCTCTGATAAGCGCACAGCGCACCAATCGTTGCGAGTATGGCCGTGATCACGGCCATGCGGCTTGCGAACGGGTCCGCGTCGTGATGGCCGGCGTGTTCCACGGCATGGTCGTGCGGACCATGTACTTCGTATTCTTCAGGCATCTGATTCTCCGAGGCGAAGCTTTTCTTGTCATATCCGGGCAGCGCACCGGCCCGTCGGGCCTCAATCTTAGCGTGTGACGCACGGTGACGGAAAAGGGGATGGCCTGGCGAGCCTGAAGAAGTGTCCGGGTTGGCTTGACTCGATCGATGCGCTGACTTCAGCGCAAGCAACGCGCGGCGGCTTGAAGCAGGTCAGTGAACGCCCGCGGCAAGCCAGGTGCGGACGAACGGAATCACATGTTCGCCGCCCAGCATGCCGAGCAGTCCGACCAGCGCGACGGTCGGCGGCGCGGGCGACTTCACTTCCATTACGCTGTAGAGGAGGCCGACCACCGCTCCGGCGGCCAGCGAGATCAAATACGCTTTCATGACTGTTGTACCCAGGTGAGAAGCCGCGTGACAGACCACTCGAAAAACCACGTGAAAAGCCACGTGAAAACGGGCCGCCACGCCCGCCGGCCGCGACGGCGACTACATCGTGATGACGACCCGGCCGCGCGTGCCGCTGGCGACGGCGTCGTACGCTTCGCGCGCGCGTTCGAGCGGGAAGGCCTGCGCGATCACCGGCCCGGTCAGCTTGCCGGTTTCGAAACCCTCGACCAGCGCTGTCATCAACGGCGCCGAGTCGGCGACGCCGAGCTTCGCGCTATCCACACCGAGCAACTGGGTCTCGTTGTGATAGAAGTCGATCAGATCGAACTCGACGCGGCGCTTGCCCGTCGCGCTGATTTCCAGCACGCGGCCGCGTCGCTTGACGAGGTTCAATGCGGTCTCGAAGGCCACGCCGCCGACCGTGTCGTACACCACGTCCGCGCCCACGCCGCCGGTCAGCGCTCTCAAGCGATCGGTGACGTTTTCGTCGAGCGGCACGTAGTCGTCGATCAGGCGGCCCGCCGGCGTTTCCGCGTCGAGTGGATGACGGTCCACGGCGATCACCCGCGCGCCGTGTGCCTTCGCGATCTGCACCACCGCACCACCCACGCCGCCACCCGCGCCGATCACCGCGATGATTTCGCCCGCTTGCAGATGCGCGTACTCGACCGTGCCGAGCCAGGCGACCACGAAGTTCACGCCTATGGCGGACGCTTCGGCGTGGCTGAGTGTTTTGGGTTTGCGCGACAGTGCCGCGAGCGGCACCTTGATGAATTCGGCATGCGTGCCGTCGCGCGTGAAGCCGATATCGCCGCCGGTGCCCCACACTTCGGCGCCGAGCCAGTTTTGCGGGCCGTCCACCACCACGCCGCTGAAGTCGCGCCCTGGCGTACGGGGCAAAACCGTGTGCCCGAAATGTCCGGAGACGTTCTTAACGTCGCTCGGATTCACCGAGGCCGCCTTGACCTGCACGACGACGTTGTCCGCATCGGCTTGCGGCGTGGGCAGATCGACGTATTCGAGCACTTCGGGGCTGCCGAAGGATTTGAACTGGACGGCTTTCATCGTGCGTCGCTCCATGCAAGAGGGGTGCTGCTGGATTCCGCGCTATTTCGCGCAGCAGATTGAACGTAGTCTAGGTGACCGGCACAAAGGCGTTGAGACAAAGACTTTCGAATATCGGACAAGGCGTTGGATCAGCCTGGACACCATGCGCAGAAGACAAGCGCGACGAGTAATCAGCCGGGTCGTGTCTTCGCCGGTTCGGGTTCGGGTTGGGGTTCGGATTCGCGTTCGGGTGAGACAACGGAAGCCGCTTCGCTCAATGTGCCGCTCGGATCGAAGCCAGTGGGCGGCGCGCCGAGTTCGCGGCGGAACATGTCGCTGAAGCTGCTCGGCTGAAAACCGAGCGAGCGCGCGACGCTGCTGACCGGCCGCCCTTCGGCGAGCCAGGAGACGGCCACCGCCAGTTGCACCTGGCGGCGCCATTCGGCAAAGCCGATACCCAGTTCCCGTGTGAAGAGCCGCGCCAGCGTCCGCACGCTCGCTCCGACCGAAGCCGCATGCTGCTCGAAACTGATGGCGATCGACGGGTTGTCGATCACCGCGCGGCATAGCGCCTCGAGCCGCCGGTCCGAAGCATCGGGCAGCGCGATGCGCAGCGACGAGCGCGGCGCGTGTCCGAGTTCCAGCATGGCGAGACGGTACGCGGCGTCGAGATAGGTTTGATCGCGTGCGCCGGTGCCCTCGTGTTCCGCGATCGAGGTGATCAGTTCGCGCAGCAGGCCGTTCACTTCGAACACGTCGCTGCGCCGGCTCAGGTGACCGACGTTGCGCTCGTGAAGGTAGAGGTTGCGCATTTCCACTTCGCTCATCATGTGGATGGAATGCAGCGTGCCGGCCGGCAGCCAGACCGCCCGTTGCGGCGGCACGACCAGTGCTTCGCGGCCGACTTCCACCCACATCACGCCCGATACCGCGTACAGCACCTGCGCCCACGTGTGCGAGTGCGGGTCGATGCGCAGCCCGCGCGGATAGTGCCGCGCGAGCGAACGGGCGTCGGCGTCGTCATGCAGTTCGGGTGGGCGGGCTTTCGGCACGGCGGGTCGGTTCGGGTCGGCTTCGCGCAAGCGGATCGCGGACCGCGGCGGTCCGTGTTCGAAGCATAACGCGAGGCGCGGGCCTACGTATGTTTGCGTGCCGGCCGGCGCGTTCAGCTGCGCTTAGGTCCGATGGCCCATCAACATCAAAAGCAAGGACAGGGTCGCGACGGAGCCAACGGTGGACAGCAGGATTGTCCGTGAGGTGATGTGCGCTTCACGTTCGTTGAACTCGGCGAGCATGAACGGGCCGGTGCCGGTGGGCAGCGCGGCCAGCACGACGGCCATCTCGACCAGCGTGGGCGAGAGTCCGAACACGCGCGCCGCGAACCACCACGTCAGCGCCGGCTGCACCAGCAGCTTGACCCCGGTCAGCAACCAGGAAATGCCGCGTGTGCCGGCTTCGGATGAGCGTTTTTCCGCGAGGAACAAGCCGAGGCTCACCAGCGCGCACGGGCTCGCCGCGCCGCCCAATAGTTTCAGGAAGGTCTCGACGCTTGCCGGCAACGCGACATGCAGGCTGGCGAACAGCACGCCCACAATCGGCGACACGATCAGCGGATTGCGCGCCAGCGAGCCCAGCACTTTCAACGCCAGCTTATGCGGCGTGCGCTCGCTCTGCAGCCCCACCTCGATCAGCACGACCGCAAGTGCGAACAGCACACAGGCGACGAGGATCGTGGCGATCGTGGTCGGCGTCTGGCTGGCCGGGCCGAACGCGATCAGTCCCAGGGGGAAGCCGATGTAACCGGTGTTCGGATACGACGCCGCGATTGCATCGACGCTTGCATCGGCGAGATGCCGGCCGCTCAGCAAGCGTATCGCGAGAATCAGTACGAACACGCTGACGCACGCAATCGAAAAGGTAGCGACGAAGGCCGGCTGATAGAGCTGCTGCCAGGTGGCGTGCGCCATGATGTCGAACAGCAACGCCGGCAGCGCCAGCCAGACCACGAAGCGGTTCAGTTCCGAGGCCGAGTTCGGCCCGAGCACGTTGCGCCGGCGACATGCAAAACCCGCGAAAATCAGTCCGAAGACGGGAAGCAGGATTTCGAGGGTGGCTAACATCGGCGAAAAAATCTCGGGAAGACATGGCGATCCGCCAGCGTAGTGGCTAGCGTTGATACAATCCAATACCGTTTTTTGTGCCCGACAATACCTTTTTTGCATTGTCATTTCGCGCGAGAGCATCGTGATCGATATCAAGCCGCTGCGCTACTTCGTGACGCTTGCCGAAACGCGCCATTTTGGCCGGGCGGCGGCGCGTCTGAACCTGTCGCAGCCGCCGTTGAGCCGGCAACTGGCGGCGCTGGAGGCGAGCCTCGGCGTCACGCTGGTGGAGCGCAGTCCGCGCAGCGTCACCTTGACCGCCGCGGGCGAGCGTTTTTACGCCGACGCGAAGGCGATCCTCGCCGCCGTGGAGCAAGCCGTCAGCAACGCACAAGCTGCCGCGCAGGGCGATGCGGGCAAGCTCGCTATCGGCTTCACGATGTGCGCGGCCTATAACGTCGTGCCCGGCTATGCGCGGGCTTTTGGCGCGGCATTTCCCGAGGTCGCGCTGCACCTCCGTGAAGTCGTCTCGAACGACCTCGCCGAGCAGGTGCTCGCCGGCCATATCGACGCGGCCATCATGTTCCCGACTATCCCGGACAAGGGGCTCGCCACACGCACGATTCTCAGCGAGCCTTTGTGCGTTGCGCTGTCGCGCAGTCATCCACGATCGCGCGCGCGGCGTCTGAAGATCGCGCAACTGGCGGGCGAGCCGTTCGTGCTCGCGTCCGAGGACGTGGCGCCCACTTTGCGCGCGACGATCGTCGAGCATTGCCGCTCTGGCGGCTTCGAACCCGACATACGCTTCGAAGTGCAGTTGCAGCAAACAGTGCTGAGCCTCGTCGACGAAGGGGTGGGCGTGGCGCTGGTGCCGGCGTCGATGCGCAAGGCGCAACTCGCGGGTGTGGTGTTCCGGCCGCTGGTCGATGCGCCGCTGATCGAACAGGTGTTGGCGTGGTCGCCGGCCAATCGCAATCCGTGTCTGGCGCGCTTTCTCGAACTGGCGTGAACGCGGCGCTTATCGACTCGCGAGCGGGTTGCCTGGTCCACGGCGTCGTCCGGATAGCGCAGCGCATCGCGTTTGATGAGCCGGCGGCACCAGAAAGTCCAGGCCGTCAAGCCGGCGTAGACGCCGTACCTCAGCACGTTGGAGGCGATGGCCGAGCGCGGGTCGTCTGCCCATTGCCAGACGATCAGACTGCGCAGGAGATTCTCGCCCGTCATGCCGATGCCCCACACGAGCGTCATCAAGCGGATATAGGCGACGAGCGTGGGACGCTCGCGCCAATGCCGCTCGAAGCTCTCGACGCTGCGATGATCCTCGCGCGACATGGTCGAGCGGCCGAGATAAAACACCAACGGCCGCGGCAGCGCGAGCGATATCAGGAATGACACGCCAATCATGCCGGACACCATGGGTTCTTCGATCGCGCGCTGCCGGGCGTTGCTGGCGAGGCCCGCGCCCGTGGCCAGTATGGAAAGCACGATGCCGACCAGCACGATCGCGCTGAGCGCGTCGAAATGGCGATAGCGCAGCAGGTCGAGGCTCATCCACGCGAGCAGCGGCAATGCCGAGGCGGCTAGCGCGCCGAGGTGGCCCCAGTGCGGGAGGGCGAGCCGGTAGGCGAGCCAGGGCAAGGCGACGTTCACGATCAGCGCGGTGAGGTAGCGCAGGCGATGTTTCATCGACAGACCGGTGGTGAGCGGGGCGATGCAGCGCATGCTGTTGTCGATGTGCTTATCGCGTCGACTCGTGTGCGCGGACGTATCGGGGAGTGTATGGCGAAGTCTCTTCTCCTGCCATAGCTTGCGGCGCGCTCGGTCCGGATTTTGGCCACGCCCCTCGCGCGGAAAAAATCTGCGATGATCGAGCGCACTGCCTGCCGAGCCACTTCAACCACGATCCGCTCTTACGCAATGTCTACCCGTCCCACGCTTCTCACTACCTCCCGCCTATCCCTACGCCCGCACACGCGCGACGATTTTCTCGATAGCTTTGCGATGTGGTCCGATCCCGAAGTGATTCGCTACATCGGCGGCAAACCGTTCACGCGCGAAGAGGTCTGGGCGCGTCTGCTGCGCTACGCCGGACACTGGGCGATGCTCGGCTACGGCTATTGGGTCGTGCGGGACAAGCAGAGCGGCCGGTTTCTCGGCGAAGTCGGCTTTGCCGACTACCATCGTGAGATCGAGCCGTCATTGATCGGCACGCCTGAAGTCGGCTGGGCGTTGGATCCGGCCGTACACGGCCACGGCTACGCAACGGAAGCCGTGCTTGCCGCTCTGGAGTGGGCCGATCAGCAGTGGCCCGGCGGCGAAACGGCCTGCATCGTCGCGCCAGAGAATCTGCCGTCGCTGCGCGTTGCTCACAAGTGCGGCTATCGCGAGCAACTTCGCACCACGTACAAAGGCAAACCGACCATCGTGCTGCGTCGCGGCTCATACGAAGTCTGAACCGGCGCGCGACGCGCGTCGCCGCCGGGTGTGTCGCGCTAGCCGCGTGCCGGCCGGCGCGACACGCGCTTCATTGCGGGTCGTTGCCCGCCGCCGCCCGCTGCTTTGCGATCAGATCCGCGAGCCGTTCAACCTGCTGGCCTTGCGCGTCGAAGTTGCCGGCGTCGAGCCAGCGCGCATAGGCGGAGCGCAGCGCGGGCCATTCGCTGTCGATAACTGAAAACCACGCGGTATCGCGATTGCGTTCGCGATACACGATCGCCTGGCGGAAGATGCCCTCGAACGTAAAACCATAGCGCAATGCCGCCGTGCGCGACGGACCGTTCAGCGAATCGCACTTCCATTCGAAGCGCCGGTAGCCCAGCTTGTCGAACACCTGCGACATCAGCAGGAACATCGCCTCGGTGGCGATGCGCGTGCGCTTCAGACGCGGCGAATACGTGACGTGGCCGACTTCGATCACGCCGTTGGCGCGGTCGATCCGCATGAGCGCCAGCGTGCCGACCGCCTTGCCGGTCGCCAGATCGATCACCGTACGGTGCAGCGGATCGGCCGATGCGGCGGCGCGCGTCAGATGCTCGCGATAAGCCGCAAGACTCTCGAACGGACCCACCGTCAGGTAGGTCCAGTCGCTGCCGTCGGTGGCCGAGCGGTACGCCTCGTACAAGTCCTCGGCGTGGCGCTCCACGTCCACCGGCTCGATCCGGCAATAGCGGCCCACCAGCGGCTCGCGGCCGGGCGCCTGAGCGCCGTTCCAGCCCGGCACGGGGGTGCCGATCGGCTGCTCGAACGCATTGCGTCTGGGTTCCATGGATCTTCTCCTGTTCGGTTACGAATGATCGTCGTTGATGAAGAACGATACGGCAAACGTGGTATGTTAAAAAGATCCATGAGAAACTCATTTGATAGGTCCAGCAGCGATGATCGAAATCATTGGGCCGCTTGCTTCCGCGAGTGGTGGCAGCGGAGCGAAGCCGGAACCGCTCCAAAAACAGCTGATCGAGCGCTTGCAGCAGGCGATTCTCGCGGGGCGCTTGCCGGCGGGATCGCTGCTGCCGGCGTCGCGTCTGCTCGCGGAGGAAATGGGGGTGTCGCGCAACACCGTTGTGATCGCGTACGAGCATCTGGCCGCGGTCGGTTACGTGGTCGCCGACAAGCGAGGCACACGCGTGAGCCCGCTCTCCAGCCCCTCTGCGCGCGGCGAGCCGCGCACACACCCTGCCGCGCCGGAGGTGGCCTACGCGGCGCGCGTCGGGCAGTTCGCGGCCACGCTCACCCACACGGACAACACCTTGCCGCTGACGCCGGGCACGCCCGCACTGGACCGGTTTCCGGTGACCGCGTGGCGGCGCGCGCTCGAACGGTCCGTGGAGCGCGCGTTGCCGCTTGCGCTCGGCTACGGCACGCCGGCTGGCGAGCCGGCGTTGCGCGACGCCATCGCCGCGCACCTGCGCATGGCGCGTGGGGTGCGTTGCGACGGCTCGCAGGTCGTGATCACCGAGGGTGCGCAGGAGGCGCTGAACCTGTGCGTGCGGCTCTTCACCAATCCGGGCGATGTCGCGTGGGTCGAGGATCCCGGTTATCGCGGCGCGAAGGCGGCCTTCAATCAGGGCGACCTGACCACGGTGCCGATCCCGGTCGACTCGGAAGGCATGGCGGCACCCGCCGACGCATGGCGCACCCGGCCGCCCAAGCTGATCTACACGTCGCCGGCGCACCAGTATCCGACGGGTTCGGTGCTCTCGGTGGCGCGCCGCCTGGAACTGATCGCTCAGGCGCGGCAAAGCGGCGCGTGGCTGATCGAAGACGATTACGACGGTGAATTCCGCCACACCGGCGAGCCGATCGCCAGCATGCAAGGTCTGGTCGACGACGCGCCGGTTTTGTACGTGGGCTCGTTCAGCAAGACGATGTTTCCCGCGCTGCGCATCGGCTTCGTGGTGCTGCCGCGCCCGATCGCCGCACACACGGCAGTCGCGTTGCAGGAGATGTTGCGCGGCGGGCACCGGCTGGAGCAACTGGCGCTCGCACATTTCATTGAGAGCGGCGAGTTCGGGCGGCACCTGGGGCGCATGCGGCGTCTCTATCGCGAGCGACAGCAGGCGTTGCGCGACGCGCTCACCGCGCATTTCGCGCCGTCGCAAATCCTGGGCGGCAATTGCGGCATGCATTTGACGCTGCGCTTGCCGGCGCGCCTAAGCGATCAAACTCTCAGTGAACAAGCGCTTGCGAAAGGGCTCAATCCGCGCGCGCTATCGGGGTTCGCGCTCCAGCCGCGCGCTGAGACGAACGGGTTGGTGATCGGCTATGGCAGCACGCCCGCGGAGCAACTGGCGCCCGCCGTCGGCGTGCTGGCCGGGCTGGCGGCCAAGATGGACGGCAAGCCGAAGCGCCGGTCCAGCGAGGCCTCGAGCGCGAAGCTTCGCGTGTAACGTTTTGAGTTTGTCCACGTGGGCCATGTCGCGCTATCGTGTCGATTATGCGAGGCGATTTCGATCGGAATGACATTGACCGATCGCCCGCAAATCATGCCGCGCGCGCCGCACTGCAACATCGTGTGACAGGCAATGCCTGCAAGGCGGATTGCCTTCACGGCCCGGGCATGAAGAATGCCTTTGCTGTGGTTATCTATGACGATTTATCCGACCGGAGACGACATGAAGGAAATCGAACCGACCGCGTGGTTTGAGCTTGCGGCCCACACGCCCGTCCGTGAAGGCTGGTACGAGGTGCAATTGACGAGCGGGGACACGGCTTTCGCGAAGTACGGCGACGGCGTATGGACCGAGAAACCGCTGCTCGTGTTTACGCATTGGCGCGGGCTATCCGCTGATCCATCGAAAGCCGCCGATGGCGAAGCCGAGTCGATCGCCGCCGAGGCCACCGCGGCCCAAGGCGTGCGCGCCGCATGGAACGCGTTCTTCCCCGGACTCGGTGAAGAACAGCACAAACCACTGGACGCCGTGCCCAACGGCAAAGCGCCCCACTGACTGACGCCGGGCGGCGGCTCGTGAGTTGCCGCCCTGATTCGCCTTACGCGCGTTCGAGCGCTTCGGCAGCCAGTTTGCCGATCTTCATATCGATTTCCGGTGTCTCGCCCGTTTCGAGAATCCACGCTGCGGACAAGCCGGACCACGCCAGTACCCATTCCAGCAAGCGGCGCCGCTCGAGGCCCGCCAGTCGCGCGACCCGTTCGACGCGACGCTCGAACCATCCTGGTCGCAACGCCGACGCTTCGTCCGGATTGCAGAAAATGTTCGCGTAGTCGAAACCGCGCTCGCCGTAGAGACCTTTGGGGTCTATAGCCAGCCAGCCGCGTGGGCCGAAATCGAGCACGTTCCCGTGATGGATGTCGCCATGCAACACCACCGGATTTTGCGGAGCCGCGAGCAGCGCTCGGGCGACGGCCGCGCTGTCCTGCAACCAGCTGCCGTGGTTTTGCGCAGCAGGCCACAGGCTTTCGAACCAGCGTGGCAAACCGATCAGATCGGGCAGCGGCTTGTTCCGCGGCCTGTGAAGCCGCGCGGCGGTCGTGCAGAGAATGTCGATCGCGCGGTCGTCCGCGTCGCTGTTGCCGGTGCGCGCCATGTCCGCCAGCGCGTGGCTGCTTTGCGCGCGCTCGAGCAGTAGTGCGTCCGCATCGTGGGCGAGTACGCGTGCCGCGCCTTCGCCGTCCCACCACACCATTAACCGCGCGCCGAATTTCTCTTCCGGCTCCTGGGCGACTTTCAGCATTGCCGGTACGCCGTGGTGGCGCACGGGGAGAAGCCGGCTGCTGTGCGTGCGAATCGGCTCGCCGTCCTGCTTCAAGTCCCATTTGACGATGTACTCGGTGAACATCGAACGTCACCTTCCTCGCGCGGCCGCGCGAACTGCTTCGTCGAATATAACGATGTTGCTGTCAGCGGGATACGGGCAGACGGCGAGCACGGTTTCTCCAACGGTTTGATGGTGTTTCATTCTCACCCGAATCGACCCGCAATGGCACGCGCAGCACGCATCGAGCCCCGACGCTACAATCGCTCTCATTCATTCGACGCGGAACCTATGTATGAAAGTCACCCGAGAACCTGTGGCGTTGTCGCGGGCCACGCAATTACTCAATCACGGTCCGGTCACGATCATCACCAGCGCGCACGGCGGCCGCTCGAATGTCATGGCGGCCTCCTGGGCGATGCCGCTCGACTTCAATCCGCCGAAGGTGGTCGTGGTCGTGGATAGCCGCACGCTCACGCGGCAACTGATCGAGGCAAGCGGCGTGTTCGGTCTGCAGTTGCCGAGTGTTGGCTTTGCGGCACAAACGCTGGCGGTGGGCTCGAACGCCGGCACTGAACTCGACAAGTTCTCAGCTTTCGATCTTGAGACATTCCCCGCGCAAGAAATCGACGTGCCGATGCTCGCAGGTTGCATCACGTGGATGGAGTGCAAGGTCATTCCGGACGATAGCCAGCGCCACGACCTGATCATTGGCGAGGTTGTCGCGGCGTATGCGGATAGCCGCGTGTACTCGAATAACCGCTGGCACTTCGGCGACGATCCCGATCTGCGCACCTGTCACTACGTGGCCGGCGGAACGTTCTTTGCCACGGGCGATGCGTTCGAGGTGGACGCGGTGGCGAATGGCGCGGCGCAGTGACGTCGGGGGTTGCGCATATAGACACACCGCTCAAACGTCACCCTCGGCAAATTTCTTGAGCGCATCTCCCGCCAGGCGATACCGGACCCATTCGCTTTGCGCGCTCGCGCCGATCGATTCGTAGAAGCCGATCGCCGGTTCGTTCCAGTCGAGCACGCTCCATTCGAAGCGGCCGCAGCCGGTGTCGCAGGCAATGTTTGCGAGGTGACGCAGCATCTGTTTGCCCGCGCCGCTGCCGCGCGATGCCGGCGACACATACAGGTCTTCCAGATAAAGCCCTTGCTTGCCGAGCCAGGTCGAATACGAGAAAAAGTAAACGCAGAAGCCAATTGGCTCACCGTTCATTTCGCAGATCAACGCCTTCGCGCTGGACTCGGCGGAAAACAGGCTCGCTTCGATGTCGTGGACGCTTGCGACGACTTCATGCTCGGCCTTTTCGTACACCGCGAGTTCAGTGATGAAGCGAAGAATCAACGCGGCGTCGGTTGCGTGAGCGGGACGGATATGGATGGTCAAGGTTGGAGGCTCGATGGATCAGTTGAGTTGCAGACCGGCGTGTTGCGAAGCGCGCGCCGGTTTCGGATCAGACATACATCGTAGCGTTTAACGTGCTGTTCTGACCAGAGCGCGTCGAGAATGCGATTGACGTAGCGTCGCCGAATCGTTTACTGTCGAGCCATGGACTTCCACTCGATTCCCTTCGCTGCCGTCACCACCACGACGACCACCTTCACAGGCGGGTCGTCTGGAGGTTGCACGCGCTAGGAGCAGAAGCAGTGGCAAACCACCAAAGGCCCCGCCGGAAACGGACGGGGCCTTTGGCGTTTCTGGACCTCCGTTTGCGGCATCCACCAGCGCTAAGCGATCAAACGGAGCAAGACTGTGAACGACATCGACCACCGTGTATTGGGCAATAAACTCGACCTCTTCCATCAACAGGAAGAAGGCGCCGGCATGGTGTTCTGGCACCCGCGAGGCTGGGAACTGTATCGCGTGCTCGAAGATTATGTGCGTGTCCGCATGCGTCGCGCGGGTTTTCGGGAGATTCGCACGCCGCAATTGCTGGCGCGCTCGCTGTGGGAAAAAAGCGGGCATTGGGAGAAGTTCGGCGCGGCGATGTATTCGTTGGCCGACGCCGAAGAAGGCCGCGCGCTGTCGCTGAAGCCGATGAGCTGTCCCTGTCATGTGCAGGTGTTCAACCAGCGCGTGCGTTCGTATCGCGAGTTGCCGGTGCGTTATAGCGAGTTCGGCGCGTGTCACCGCGATGAGCCTTCCGGCTCGCTCGAAGGACTCAAACGTACGCGAGCCTTCGTGCAGGACGATGCGCACGTGTTCTGCATGGAAGCACATATCGAGGCGGAAGTCGGCCGCTTCTGTTCGCTATTGCGCGCGGTCTATGCGGACCTCGGTTTTCCCGAGTTCAAGGTCGCGCTCGCGACGCGCCCGGCGATGCGTGCGGGCAGCGATGAAACGTGGGATCGGGCGGAAGAGGCGTTGGCGAATGCGGCGCGCGCGGCCGGGCTGGAGTTTGATGGGCTCGAAGGACAGGGCGCTTTTTACGGACCGAAACTCGAGTTTCATCTGACGGACAGCCGCGCGCGGAGTTGGCAGTGCGGCACGATTCAGCTCGACTTCGTGTTGCCCGAGCGGCTCGATGCCGAGTTCGTCAACGAGCGCAATGAGCGTGAGCGGCCGGTGATGATCCATCATGCCGTGCTCGGCAGCATGGAGCGGTTCATCGCGATGCTGCTCGAACATCATGAGGGATGGTTGCCGGTGTGGCTCGCTCCCGAACAGGTCGTGGTGGCGACGATCAGCGACGCGAATCTGGCTTACGCGCAAGAGGTGACGCGTGCGCTCGACGCTGCCGGTGTCAGAGCGGTGCAGGACAGCCGGCCTGAGCGGTTGGAGAAAAAGATCGTCGATGCACGGGAAAAGCAGGTGCCGATTCTGGTCGTGGTGGGCTCGCGTGATGAGCGTGACGGGACGATCAGCATTCGCATGCGGGATGGACAGCAGTCGACGGTTGCATTGGCCGACGGCGTCGAGCATTTGCGGTTGGCCGCGTTGCCGCCTGCGGTGCCTCTAGTGATCTGACGCAGCGGTGGCTGAAGGGCGCATTGAATGAGGCCCTTCAGCCTTTCAATCTGGCGCGACGCTCGAACGCAAAGCTATCGCAGTTCGCCAAACAACCGCCCCCAACTCATCAACGGCTTCGTATCCACATCCACCAATCTCAACGCCTTCCACACCACTGTCGCCACCGTGTCGTACGCGGGAATATCCGTCGCCATCTCGAACGCGCGCACCAGATGCGCTGCATGCAGATTCGTGCAGAAGGTCGTCACCGCGTCTGGTCTCGCGAACGCGGCCTCGCGCATCATGATCGCGAGTTGTGTGTCGGGCACTTCGGCAAAGCTGAAATTATCCTGTAGCCCCAAATGCCGCTCCGCCACGCATTCAATACCGAGCGTCTCGTAGTTACGCACGATCCGCTGCTGAACGTCATCGGTATAAGGCGACACCAGACCGAACCGCCTTACCCCGGTCTTTTCGAAGATTTCGTTGAGCGCCAGCACCGAGGTGGTCGCGGGAATGCCGGTCGCCTCGGTGATCTGTCTGCATAGCGCCTGATCGCGCTGGAACCCCAGCCAACCCGCCGACGTGCCGCTCCAGCCGATCACGTCCACCCGCGCATCGGCGAGTTGACGCGCGGCGGCCAGAATCCGGCTCGCGTCGAATTGATCGAGCGCCGTCTCGGATAACGCGATCTCCGTCACCGTGAAGCGGGCGAAGTGCGCGCTGACGCGCGGCAGTTCGCTCAGCATCGCAGCCGTGATCGGCTCTAGCGCCGTGTTCGACGATGGCGTGAGCATGCCGAGCCGGATTCGTTTGCTTTGCATCCTGAAGCGTCCCCTGTCCTTTAGTCAGCGAGCAACAGTTTCACGCCCTCGGCGGCTTCGTAACGAAGTTCGTCGAGATCGAGACCCGGAATCACGCCGTTATCCACCACCACGCGGCCGTTCACCACGTTATAGCGAACGCGCGCCGGTTCGCCCGCCGTCACCGGCGCCACCGCGACATCGTGAAAGCCGTTGAAACGCAGATCGCTAATGTCGTACAGCACGAAGTCCGCCGCCTTGCCCACTTCGAGCGTGCCGACCGCATCGAGACCGAGCACGCCGGCCCCGCCCGCGCTGCCCCAATGGATCGTCTCTTCGACGGTGGTCGCCGACGCGCCCTGCGCCGCACGATGCACGAGCCACGCGAAATGCGCTTCGTTGGTCATGCTGCCGGATTCGTTCGACGCCACGCCATCCACTGCGAGCGACATGGGCACGCCCGCGGCCGCCATTTGCGGCGCCGGCGCGATGCCGCTGCCCAAGCGCGCATTACTGACCGGGCAATGCGAGCAACCGCTGCCCGTTTCGGCGAGCATGGCGATTTCGCTGGCTTGCAGATGCACGAGGTGCGCGAACCAGACGTCCGGTCCAAGCCACTCGTGATCGGCGACGAACTCGACCGGCAGCTGGTTGAAACGCTCCTTGCAGAAATCGACATAACGGGTCGTCTCGGACAGATGCGTATGCATCCGCAGACCCATCCGCCGAGCCGCGCGCGCGACTTCGGGCAGGAGTTCGGGCGGCAGGGAGAACGTCGGCGTGGTGGGCGCGACGACCACGCGACGCATCGAGGCTGCGCCGCTATCGTGATAGCGCGCCTTCAAACGTTCGATGTCGGCCAGCATCTGATCGAGCGTCTCGGGCTTGAGCGCGACTTTCGAAAAGCCCGGATGATCGCCGGCCGCCTGCAAGGCGCCGCCGCGGCACAACACGAAGCGCATGCCGAACGAAGCCGCTTCGTCGAATAGCAGATCACCGGTTTCAGTGCTGCCGTCGGCGTGATAGAGATAGTGATGATCCGCGCAAGTCGTCACGCCGGAAAGCAGCAGTTCGGCGAGACCCAGACGCGCCGCCACACGCGCCAGATCCGGCGTAAACCGCGCAAGCCGCGGATAGGGCACGGCGGCCAGCCAGTCCTGCAAGTCCGCATTGATACCGGACGGCACGGCCTTCAGCAGATTCTGGAACAGATGGTGGTGCGTATTCACCCAGCCCGGATAGACGACGCAAGACCGCGCGTCGATCACGCGCTCGTCGGCGCGCGGTTCGAGGTTCGGGGCGATGGTTTCAATACGGCCGTTGCGAATGCGCAGATCGACCTGACCGAGCCGCGCGCGCTCGCCGCTCATTCCGCTCATCACCGCAACAGGGTTCTTGATCAGCAACGCTTCAATTTGCATGCTCACGATTCAATGTCCTTTCAGTTACTGCGAAGCGGCCGGCGATCCATACAGGCGTACCGGCCGCGCTCGTCATGCCGCGTCCGTTATTCGCGGACCATGTTGTGTGCCGGCACGAGGTCTTCTTCATGCGCGCCGTTGAGCACCGCGTTCAGCACCACGGAAACCAGGCACGCCAGCACCACACCGCTATGCAGGAACGGCTGCGTCCAATCGGGCATATGCTTGAAGACTTGCGGCGCCATCACTGGAATCAACGCGGTGGCGATCGTAAAGCCGACGATCAGCACGTTGTAGCGATTGCGCTCGAAGTCCACCTTCGCCAGCGTCTGCACACCGGCCGCGACCACGACGCCGAACATCGCGATGCCTGCGCCGCCGAGCGCCGCCGAAGGCGTCGAGGCCACTACCGCGCCGATCTTCGGCACCAGCGCCACCACGCACATCAGCACGCCGCTGATCGCCACCACCCAGCGGCTGCGCACGCCGGTCAGAATCACGAGCCCGACGTTCTCCATGAAAGCGATGAACGGGAACGCCGCGAACATGCCGGCAATCGCGCTGGCGAGTCCGTTGGCGCGCATGCCGCGTACCACGTCTTCCTCGCTCACGTCCTTGTCGACGATGTCGCCGATCGCGACAAAAAGGCCCATGGATTCGACCATCTGTACGACCATGACGACGATCATCGTCAGCACCGGCACCAGCGAAAACACGGGCGTGCCGAAGTGAAACGGCAGCGGCAAGGTGAACCACGGCGCTTGTGCCACGCTCGCGAAATTGCCCATGCCGAGCGAACACGCCAGAATGCCGCCCGCCACCAGGCCGATGAGTACCGACAGGTTGCGCAGGAACGCATTGGCAAATCGGTTGATCGCGAGAATGACCAACGCGACGAATAGCGTGACGCTCAGGAAGGGCAGGGCGCCGAACTGCTGTTGCGCGGCCTCGCCGCCACCGGCCCACTGATACGCGACGGGAAACAGTTGCAAGCCGATCACGGTTACGATGCAGCCGGTCACGACGGGTGGAAAGAACCTTCGTAAGCGCCCGACCAGCGGCGCGGCGAACATCGTGAAGAGACCCGCGCCAATCACCGCGCCACATACGCCGGCGAAGCCGACGCCCGGACTCGTGCCGATCGCGATCACCGGCCCGACGCTGCTGAATGCGACGCCTTGCAGAATCGGCAGGCGCACACCGAACTTCCAGAAGCCGACGGTCTGCAGGATCGTCGAAATGCCCGAGCAAAACAGCGCCGTGCTGATGAGCACGGTAGTGTCGGCCGGCGACATCTTCAGTGCCGACGCGACGATCAGCGGAACAGCAATCGCGCCGATGTAAGCCACTAGCATGTGCTGCAAACCGAGCGTGATCATCTGGCGCTTCGGCAGAATCCGATCGACGGGGTGTATGGCGGTGTTCATGACGTGTCTCCTATGTCGACCGGCATTAACGCTTCAGCGCTTACTCCGGTCGCATGCAAGGTACTTGCATTTTGTTTTCGATCGGAACGCGCCGCACGGGCCTCGCCGTACGGCATCACTTCGCGCGCCGACCGGGTCTCCCGTCAGGCCGCAACCGGCACGGCAAGACAGGCATGGAAGCGGTCGGTCAGCGCGGCGCGATCGAGATCGCGTCCGATGAAAACAATGCGGCACGAGCGCGGTTCACTACCCCACACTTGCGCCGCGCGCAATTCGATGACGTTGTGCACGCCCTGCAACACATAGCGATGCGACTGGCCTTGCACGGCGAGAATGCCCTTCATGCGGAACAGGTTCGCCGCGTCCGAGTCGCGCAGTTCCGCGAGCCACGCTTGTAGTGCGTGGAGGTCGATATCCGCGTCGACTTCGATCCCGACGGAGGACACGCTTTCGTCGTGTTGATGGTCGGCGTGATCGTCTTCGAAATGAGCGTGATCGTGCTCATGTTCGTGGTCGTGATGGGCTTGATGTTCTTCGTGGCCGTGCGCGTGTTCTCCCTCGTGCAAGCCATCGGTTTCGACGAGAATCTGCGAGAACTCGTTCGCGCCCACGCCGAGAATCCTGTCGAGGTCGATCCGCGCATAGCTCGATTCCACGATCTCTGCCGTGGCATTGAGCCCGCGAATACGCTGCGTGAGCGACGCGATATCGTCCGGCCCGACCAGATCGACTTTGTTGATGACGATGCGGTCCGCACACACAATCTGATCGACCGCCTGGTTGTCGCTACCGTCCAGCACCAGATCGTCCAGATGCGCCGCGATATGCTTCGCGTCCACCATCGTGACGACGGCGTCGAGCGTGACCTGCGTCGCAATCGGATCGTCGAGAAAGAAAGTCTGCGCCACCGGATACGGATCGGCGAGACCGCTCGTCTCCACAATGATGTGATCGAGCCGGTCCGGCCTTTCCACCAGCATGCGCACGATCCGCACCAGATCCTCGCGCACTGCGCCGACGCAGCAGACGCAGCCGTTGGTCATTTCGTAAATCTCTTCGGTCGATTCGAGCACAAGGCCACCGTCGATGCCGATCTCGCCGAACTCGTTTTCGATCACCGCGATCTTGCGGCCGTGCTTCTCACGCAGGATGTAGTTGAGCAGCGTCGTTTTGCCGGCGCCAAGAAACCCGGTCAGCACCGTGACGGGGATTTTCTCGATTTCATTGTGGGTGGTGTGAATGTGATTCATGGCTCGTCTCCGTTTCTTCGTTCGTACTGCGGTTCGGCTATCAGGCGATTTGCGGTGCGGGTATGTCCACTTCTCGCCAGCGTTTGACGGTGCCCGCTTCGAGACCGAACAGATCGAGCACGCGGCCTAGCGTGTGATCGATCATCTGGTCGAGTGAAGCCGGGCGCGCGTAAAACGCCGGCACGGGTGGCGCGACGATCGCGCCCATTTCGGTTACGGCAATCATGTTGCGCAGATGCGCCAACGTGTACGGTGTTTCGCGCGCCAGCAGCACCAGAGGGCGGCGCTCTTTCAACGTGACATCGGCGGCGCGTGAAATCAGGCTCGACGACATGCCGCTGGCAATTTCAGCAAGCGTCTTCATCGAACAGGGCGCGACGATCATGCCCAGCGAGCGGAATGAGCCGCTGGAAATGGCCGCGGCCATGTCGTCGCAACGGTAGGTGGCGCTCGCAAGCGCGCTGACTTCGGCGAACTTGTAGTCGGTCTCGTGCGTCATCGTGAGCAGCGCGCTGCGCGAGACGGTCAGATGCGTTTCGATATCGAGTTGACGCAGCAGTTGCAGCAGGCGCACGCCATACGCAAAGCCGGATGCGCCGCTGATGCCGACTACGAGTCGCCGCGCGCTCATCGCTGTGCTCCGGCGGCGCGGGTCAGAATGTCCACGGCCTGTTGCGAGGCACGTTCGCTGATCCGTGCGCGGATGCCGTCGAAATGCGCGCCGCGTGTCGCGTCGATCCCCATACGCGACGTGGTGCCCGCCGCGGACGACGAAGGATCGAGCGGACTGCCTGGCAAGCCGTCGACGATAAACACGTCCTCGTGCGGCTGAAAGTGCGTGGCGATCGCCCACAAGACCTGCGAGTCGTTGGTGATGTCGATGTCGCTGTCCACCGCCACGACGTTCTTCAGATACGGGTCCCAGCCGAGGAGCGCAAGCATGATTTGGCGCGCTTCGCCGTCTCGCGTCTGATTCAGCGCGACATAGCAGTGAAAATGCGTGCCGGAGTTGGGATAGTGCAAGGCGGTGACCGACGGGAAACGCGCCTTCAGCTTCTCGCTCATTTCCGCTTCGCGCGGCAAACGGGCTAACGTCAAATGTTCCGCGTAGGGACCGCCGACCACATCGACGAGCCACGCATCGTGACGGCGCATCATCGTGTCGACGCGTAGCACGTTGTTGGTCGAGCGGTCCGATGAATAACCGGTGAACTCGCCGAACGGGCCTTCTTCGGCGTGCGCGGAAGGATCGATCGTGCCTTCCAGCACGAACTCCGCGGAAGCGGGCACGCCGATGCCGTAGCGCGGCGTGCGCACCAGTTCCAACGGAGCACCGAATAGACCGCCTGCAATTGAGCGCTCGTCTGTGCCGAACGGTACGCGTGCGGCTGCGGCCAGCATGAAGAGCGGATGCGCGCCGATCACCATCGCGACTTTCAACGTGTCGCCGCGTGCCTGGGCGGTTTGCAGCATGCGCCAGAGATGGCCGCGCGAATGCAGGCTGGTGGCCAACGCGTCCTTCGCGTGCTGCATGGAGCGGTGATAGCTGAGGTTCGCGACGCCCGTGACCGGATCTTCGGCGACGATCACCGCATTGGTGATATACGGGCCGCGGTCGGTATCGAAGTGGCGGATCATCGGCAACTGCGCGAGATCGACGGCGTCGCCTTCTATCACCTGGTCCAGCACGGGACCGTTCGCCACGTACACGGGCGCGATGGGTGCATTGGCGCGTCGTTGATACGCTTCGAAGAGGCCGGACGCATCGACATCGAACAGGCGTCCAATGCGTGTGCGTGAAGCGAAAAAGTTGGTGACGAGAGGTGTCGCGATGCCGTCGACCTTCTCGCAGATCAGCATGGGATGCTGCCCGCGCGCGGCGAGTTCCGCGACGACCGCCGTGACATCCTGGTCCGCGGACAGCGGCTGAGTCAGCGTCAATACATCGTCGGAATAGTGCTCGCGATACGCAAGCGCAAAGCGATGAAAATCCTGTGTAGCGCGGAAGAGGTTATCCGCCATAGTGAACTCCGTCGAAAGCGGACCGCTGGTTGAGTCGAAACGCGTGAGACGAAAGAAGCAGGCGCGGCGCTAACCGCGCCTGCTTTCAAACCATCGGGCAGTCAGCGTTAAGCCGGCTGCGTCACATCATTCACGTACGTCGCCTTCAAACGCTTTTCCGCTTCGGCGAGATCCTTCGGCGGCTTGGTTGGCTCGATTCCGACCAGACGGGCGATGTTGTTGCCCATGTAGTCTTCGAGGCCGTCCTCATCGAGATTCATGCCTTGCGGCGCGGGACCGCACAGCATTTCGAGTTCGCGCAACCACATGCCCGGCTCGTTCGGCGGCGAATCCGTGCCGAACACGATCTTGTTGCGCGGCAGCTCGCGAGCGAATTCGACGATGCGCGACTGATAGCACCAGCCCGATTCGCAGTACACGTTCGGCGTGTCCATCGCCATCCAGAAGGCTTCGAACGAATAGTTGCCGCCCGTCTGAATCCCGAAGTGACCGATGATGAAATTCACCATCGGGAATTCGCGGATGATCGGATAGAACTGCGTGGGGATCGTGTACGGTCCGTCGCCGGTGTGAATCAGCACGACCACGCCGAGCTCCGCGCACTTCTTCATCGCGGGACGCAACCAGTCGAGCGCGCGATCCGGCCGGTAGCCGTGCATGTTCGCGTGCAGCTTGAGCATCTTGAAGCCGTATTCCTTCACGTGGAATTCGAGCTCGGCCGCGCCGTTTTCCGGGCCCCAGCGCGGGTTGTACGTAAAGTTGCCGATAAAACGATCCGGGTACTTCTGCGTCAACTCGGCGATATATGACATGTAGTCGCGAATGCCTTCGCGGCCGCGTCGATTGCCGTCGCGATAGCCGGTGTTGCCGGGCGGCGGCTGAATGAAGCCCATGTCGATCCGGCGCGGCTTGCCGTTGATGATGTACGGACCGTCCATCATCTTCAGCAGGCGTTCGCCGGTGAACGGCTCACCGGTGTGGCGCCAGGCTTCGTCGACGAGGTTCGTGGGGTGCAGATGGGTATCGATGATCATCAGCGGGCTCCTGCGTAGTGGGCCTCGCCCGCGTGTTTCTTCGCGGTGCCGGCATGGTGTTTCAGATAGGCTTGCGCTTCTTCGACGCTCCTCGGCGGCGCGCTCGGCTCGAGGCCGATCATGCGGGCGAGGTTGTTGCCGAGATAATCCTCGAGTGTGTCTTCGTCGAGATTCAGGCCTTGCGGCGGTTCGTGGCACAACACTTCGAGCAAACGCAGCCACATGCCCGGCTCGTTCGGCGGCGTGTCGGAACCGTAGAGAATCTTGTGCGTGGGCAGCACCTTCGCGAATTCGACGATGCGCGATTGCAGGCACCAGCTCGATTCGCAATACACGTTCGGTGTATCGAGCGCCATCTGATACGGCTCGAAGCAATACACGCCGCCCGTCTGCACACCGAAGTGCGCCATGATGAAATTCACCGACGGGAATTCGCGAATCAGCGGATACCACTCACTCGGAATGCTGTACGGGCCGTCGCCGGTGTGCAGCTTCACGAGCAGGCCGAGGTCCGCGCATTTACGCAACGCGGGGCGCAGCCAGTCGAGCGCGCGGTCGGGGCGATACGCATGCATGTTGGCCTGCAACTGCACCATCTTGAAGCCGTGTTCCTTCGCATAGAACTCGATCGCTTCGGCGCCGTTCTCCGGACCGCAACGGGGGTTGTAGACGAAGCAGCCGAGCAGACGGTCCGGGTACTTCTGAACGCATTCCACGGTGTACGCCATGTAGTCGTCGATCGACTCGCGGCCCGAGCGTTCGCCGTCGGTCCACGTATAGATGGTGTTGCCTTGCGGCGGCTGAATGAACGCCTTGTCGATGCGGCGAGGCTTACCGTTGATGATGTAGGGGCCGTCCATCACTTCGATCAGACGCTCGCCGGAAAATGGCTCGCCGTCATGGCGCCACGCGAGGTCGACCAGGTTGGTCGGGTAACAGCTAGTGTCGATGATCATGTACTCGATCTCCTTGAGAGGAACTGGTGTATCCAGTTGCCGGATCGCGGGCAGGCGCATCGATGGAACTCAGCCCGTTGGGCTTGCCCATGCGGCCCTTTGCAAGACGCAGTGTTTGTGCGCCTTCCCCTCGCCGGCATCGAGTGTCACACTGATGTGCACTGCTGCTTGCGATGCAGTCTCACAAGATAAAAACGCTCTGTACAATATTTTTTAACCACGATCTTGATACGTTTGCGATATGGACATCCGGCTGTTGCGTTACTTCGCGGTGCTTGCCGACGAACTGCATTTCGGCCGGGCAGCCGCGCGGCTGCACATTTCCCAGCCGCCGCTGAGCCAGCAGATTCGCATCCTCGAAGAGGAGATGGGCACCGCGTTGTTCACGCGCTCGCAGCACCGTGTCGAACTCACCGAGGCAGGGAAAACACTTAAAGAACAGGTGCCGTTGATCTTCGCGCAGTTCGAACGCGCGATCGATCTGACGCGCTGCGCGGGGCGCGGCGAAGTGGGGAGTCTCGAGATCGGCATCATCAGCTCGGCGATGGTCGAGCCGATTCCGCGCGCGCTACGGGTATTCGCGCAGAAGCATCCGCAAGTGCGGTGGACGCTGCATGAGATGACGCCGGCCGCGCAGATTCTCGCGTTGAAGGAGCGCCGGCTCGATGTGTGTTTCTTCCGCGTCTCGCATGAGGATCCGGAGATTCGCAGCGAAGTGGTGATGCGCGAATCTGCGGTGATAGCGTTGCCGTTGGGGCATGCGCTGGCATCGCGTGAAGAGATTGCGTTGCGCGAGTTGGAGAGCGAGCGCTTCGTGTCGTTCGGGCTGCGGCAGTCGCAATTGGCGCGGTTTCTACAGGACTGTTGCGTCGAGGCGGGGTTTACACCGCGAATCGATCAGGAAGTGGTCGAGGTGCATACGCTGTTGTGCCTCGTGCGGGAAGGGCTGGGTGTGGCCTTGCTGCCTTCTTCCGCGCGACAATTGTCGACGGGTGGTGTCGCGTTTGTGCCGGTGGCGGCGCCGCGTCCGGAAGTGTCGCTATACGCGCGTTATCGCGCGGAGACGCCTTCGCCGGTGCTGTCGCTCTTTCTCGATACTGTGCGGGAAGTGGCGGCTAGCGTGTGCTGACCGTTTTTGCTACCAGGTCGCGTATCACGTCGATCAGCGGCGCCACGCGCTCGGCTTTCTCGCGCGGCCATACCGCGTAGAGGTTGTAGTGCGTGGGAATTTCCACCTGCGTTAGTTCGATCAGATTGCCGTTGCGTTGCGCGTCGGCGGCGAGCAGGCCACGCGCCAATCCCGCGCCCACGCCGGCACTCGCGGCGGCGATCAAGCCGGCGGCATTGTCGAAAACCGCTACCGCATCGGGCTCTACTTCGGGTAGACCCGCGGCGGCGAGCCAGGGAATCCACGAACGCTTCGTATAGCCGAGCAATGGCAATTCCAGGAGTTGCTCCGGCGTGAGCGGCACGGTAAGCCCGCGTTCCTCCAGCAGCGATGGCGAGCCCACGGCCGTTAGACGGTCGCCGCAGATCAGCGTGTTTTCGAAGCCGTCCCATTCGCCATATCCGTACCGCAACGCAATATCCACACGCTCGAACGCGCTGCGGTCGTGACGCGGCGTGGACAACACCGTGAGGGATGTGCCGCTCAACGCGCCGAGCAAAGCCGCCAAGCGCGCCACCAGCCAGCTTTGCGCGAGTTCGGGATCGACGTCGAGCGTGATCGACTGCTTGACTGGGCGCTCTTTCACCGACGACAACGCGCGATCGATCTGCTCGAAGCCATCGGCCAACTGATTGGCGAACAGCACGCCGGCATCCGTCAACACCACGCGGCCGCTTTCGCGCACGAAGAGCGGCTGGCCGACGAATTCTTCGAGCGTGCGGATCTGCTGGCTGATCGCGCTGTGCGTGAGCGACAACTGCCGCGCCGCGCTCGAAAAGCTGCCGAGGCGCGCGGCCAGCAGGAAGGCCTGCATCGACTGGATGGACGGATAGCGCTTCAACATGGTGTTAGCCGGACTTACGGGTGATGGAAGAAATCGTCGCTGGCGTTGTGCTTTACGGCTTTCAATAATGGCCGCAAGCACGCGGTCTTTCACGCTCTCGTTCATGCATGCGCCGCGCTGCACAACAACATTCAGGAGACAGCGCATGATCGAGATCGTGATCAACGACACGCGGCACTCGCTCGACAATGTACCGGAAGACATGCCCCTGTTGTGGGTGTTGCGCGACCGGCTCAAATTGACCGGCACCAAATTCGGCTGCGGCGGCGGCTTTTGCGGTGCGTGTACGGTGCATCTGGAAGGCGAGGCGGTCCGCTCGTGTTTGTTGCCGATTGCCGCGGTGGCCGGCAAACGCATCACGACGATCGAAGGATTGTCGAAGGACGGCCGGCATCCGCTGCAACTCGCGTGGGTCGCCGAGGATGTACCGCAATGCGGCTACTGCCAGTCCGGTCAATTGATGCAGGCGGCCTCGTTTCTCAAGGGCAAGCCGACCGTCAACGACGAAACCATCACGGCGGCGATGTCGGGCAACATCTGTCGATGCGGCACGTACTCGCGGATTCGCAAGGCGATCAAGCGGGCGGCTTCGGGTGATACGGCGCTGGCGGCGGTAGAGATGCCTGCTTGCGCGTCCGCCTGCTCGCTTCATGCTACGAACGAGGAGGCTTGAATGCGCAACGACAAAGACGCGCTGACCAGCGCTCGCGGCGCCGCGCGCCGTCGCTTCATCAAGCAGAGTTCGGCGCTGTTGGCCTCGGGGCTTGCGATCGGCTTCCAGTTGCCTGAAGCGTTCGCCAACGGTAATAGCCCAAGCTGCGACCCCAAACCGCAAGCCGGCGAATTCGAACCGAATGCGTGGGTGCGCGTACTGCCGAACGATACGATCAAGCTCGTCGTCCATAAACACGACTCGGGCACGGGGACACGTACCGCGCTCGCTGCGCTGGTTGCGGAAGAGCTGGACGTCGATCCGTTTCGCGTGGATGTGATTACGCCGGAGAATCCGTTTTACGGCGATTACATTCATCCGTTGTGGAAGGTGTTTTCGACGGGCGGGAGTACGAGCGTCTCGCTGGAATACGACCGCTTGCGACGTGCAGGCGCGACAGCGCGGGCGATGCTGATCGCTGCCGCGGCGAAGCAATGGAATGTGGCGCCGTCGGCGTGTTCGACGGAAAACGGCTTCGTGATCGACAAGGCTGGCGGCAAGCGTGCGAACTATGGCTCGCTGGCGCAGGTCGCCGCGCGATTGCCCGCGCCTAAGGACGTCGCGTTGAAAGACCCGTCGCAGTTCAGATACATCGGCAAATTGCAGAAGAAACGCGGCGCGGCGGAGAAGGCGAGAGGCGCGTTTCGATACAGCATCGACGTGTCGTTGCCGGGCATGCTGGTCGCGGTCGTCACGCGTGCGCCGGTGATCGATGCGCGCGTGCGCAGCGTGGATGCCAAAGCCGCGTTGGCCGTGCCCGGTGTGCGGCAGGTCGTGCAGATTCCTGGGAGGCCGGACATTCTCGGCGGTAATCAGGCGGGCGTGGCCGTATTGGCTGATGACTACTGGTCGGCGCATAAGGGGCAGGCGGCGTTGCATGTGGAGTGGGAAGATAGTCCGCTTGAAACTTTCGATAGCAGCACGCTTGCCGCGTGTCAGGCGGCGTGGCTCGACGATCCCGCGGCAAGGGTGGTGCCGACCATTCAGAGCGGCGATGTGAAGACGGCGTGGCCGCATGGTGCGCGGGTGATCGAAGCTGCTTATTCGATGCCTTATAAGGCGCAGAATCCGCTCGAACCGATCAACGTCACTGCGTGGGCGAAGGATGGGCAGATCGAGTATTGGGGTGGTCTGCAGGTGCCTTCGACGGTGCAGGAGGCGGCCGAGGTGATCGGCGGTATTCCGTCGGATCGTGTGGTGCTGCATGAGCTGGTTTCAGGCGGAAGCTTTGGGTCGCGTGAATCGAAGTACTGGCTTTTTGAAGTGACGTGGCTTGCGTTGAAGGTTGGGCAGCCGGTCAAGCTGATGAACAGCCGCGAGGACGAAATGCGCGCGCTTTACTATCACTCGGCGAGCTATCACCGGGCGAGGGCCGTGCTCGATGCGCGCGGCAATCTGGCGACACTGCAATTGCGCGCGGTCATGCCTGCTTCGCCGGAACAATGGGAGCCGGGGTACTTCGATCGGCCGGATCGGATGGATTACAGCACCACGGAGGCGATCAGCAAGTATGAGTTCGCTTATGGGGCGCCACATGTGGATATTGGTTGGGTGCGGCATGAGACGGGGGTGCCGACCGGCTGGTATCGGGCGGTGAGTTATATCCCGAATGTGTTCGCGGTCGAGTCGTTCATGGATGAGGCGGCGCATGCGGGGCATCAGGATCCGGTCGAGTTTCGGCTCGCGCATATGAAGGATCTGAGGCATCAGGCTGTTTTGCGTGAGGCGGCGAAACGGGCTGGGTGGGGGAAGGCGTTGCCTGCCGGGACTGCTTTGGGTGTGGCGACGAATCAGGCGTATAGCAGTTATGTGGCGGTCGTGGCGCGGGTGGCTCGCAAGGGCGATGGCGTTGTGGTCGAGAAGCTCACCTGTGTCGCGGATTGTGGGTTGGCTGTCTCGCCTGGTGGTGTCGAGGAACAGCTTTATGGTGGATTGATGTGGGGGCTCGGGCATGCGACAGCGGATCGCATTGATATTCGGCATGGGCAGATTCAGCAGAAAAACTTCGATAGTTATCGGGTCATGCGGATGAGTGATATGCCCGAGGTCGACGTTCTGATTGTGCAGGGGGATACGTCGAAACCGGGTGGCGTGGGGGAGTTGTCGAGTCCTTCGGTGGCGCCGGCGGTTGCTAATGCGGTGTTCAGGCTAACGGGGAAGCGGTTGCGCGATACGCCGTTTGAGTTGGAGAAAGTGGGCCGGAAGGCGTAGGCTTGAGGCGGGGTTGCGCGATTCGATCTGGCTATTGCATCGACCGGTTGAATCCGCGACCGATTAAGCCGCTGTTAGAATGGCTGCCCTTTCCTTGGGAGCTGCACATGTCTTGGTTCATCTATGAAGTGCCCGAATACAACGAAGATGCGGCACGTATCGAACCCTTCAGCGACCTGCGTAGCCGTGTCGTGAAACTCAGTGGTCAGGCCATGGCTGACGAGCTGGAAAGCGTCCGCGAGAATGCTGCGGTGACGGCGGACACGCCGGCTCGGCCGCTGCGCGCTGCGGAAAATCCGCACGTGTTTCCGATCCCTTATGCCGATTCTATGATTCTGGTGGGATTTATCTTCGAACTGAAGCGCGATGGTAGGCAGTTGGTGGTGTCGCCTGTGGAAATGCCTTGGTTGAAAGAGGCGTAAGGAAGAGGGGCAATGCATCGCATAGTCACGCGATTTGCTGAACCCATTGACTCCGCCAACTCGGCGCTTCAAATGGATCGGAAAAATACTGCGTCTCGTGAATAACCTTGCCGTTACAGAACTCCATAATGCTGACCGTGTACGCCAGCCGCCCGTTATAGTTGATGGCGTATTCCGTTATCCATAGATTGCCTTCCCCTTGAATGCGCCTGACATCGAAACCTGCTGGCTTGCCTGGATGATGACTCCGCAGTGCCTGCAAATTCGTTCGCCCGAGGATTCGCTCGCCTGACTGCGGATAGTCACAGATGGCATCGTCATCGTAAATATCGTGTTCCGCGTCGAGATCGCCGGCCGCCGACGCTTGCCAGTGCGCATTCAGTGCCTCACGTATTGTCTCGTCCTGCATGGCGTGCCTCCGGATAACGTCTACGTTCAACAGTTACGTGCGTCGAGGAATAACCCCCGTCGTCGCGGCAATGCGGTTTTTTTCAGCGACGAGTTGGTCATCATTGGTCGCCACCAGCCAAAGACGTGCGTGCTCCGCGATCTGGCGGTTGTGGTCCTTCAACGGGCCCATCGCCGCAGCTGCTTTCCAGACCACCGATCCGATTCGGCTTTGCCTCCCAGACGGCGCACCTACGAGCAGGCAGTAAGGTCCCAGCGGAAGCGATACAAACGGAAGTGCCGGACTGGCGCGCACACGCCAGTCGATGAACGGCGCCTCGTTGATCAGCAGCGGTGTGGGCAAGCCGTAAAGCACGCTGAAATCGTATAGCGCCAGTTGTTCTGGCATGCCAGCGTACATACGCCTGATGTCGTCGACAACCGCTGCGCGAATCTCGTCGTCGAACATCGGTTCTTGCGCGTAGCGGCCAAATGCTTCTCGAGCCTGTGATTGATAGGCGCTGAACAGGCCGAGTTCGACGCAGTCCTGCACGGCGCGTTGAACCTCCGCGACAGAACCGGCTTCCTCTGGCGAGCCCAATTGCGCGGCTCGCAGGAAGCGGGCGAGTCCCGCTTCCTGGATCGCGGGACCATCTTTGGATACGTCGTCTTGAGCGTCCTTGCCGAGGGGTACGTAGGTGTATTTCTCGGCTGCGAAATGCGATTTCTTGCCTTCATCAAACTTGATCTCGGCATCCGCGTAGTCAAGATAGCGAGTGCCGATCCGTCCATGCTCCCAAATCCAATTTTTCAGGAACGGGCGGAGTGGATGCGGTTTGTCGTGGTCGGGCATGGGGACCTCCAAGTGTCCTAGTATAGTTCCAAGTAGGACGCGGGTCTGCGGAGGGCGAGGCGATGGTTCAAACCGACGGAGTGGCTCGTTCTATCAAGCCAGGCGGATGCCCCGCTGGCCTGGCAGCGACCGGCGCCACGGGCCGGCAGCAGCAATGCAAAATGCTTTTTGCCGCAGCCGCACATAGCTTTCGCTAGAATCTGTTTCACGTACAAATATTCATCTATAACCGGAGACAAACGTGCCAGGCTTACTTCCCGATGTCGACCGCGAGGGGCTCCTCGAATACTCAGTCGTTTACACCGACCGATCAATCAATCATATGTCGCAGCTCTTTCAAGGAGTGATGCGCGATATTTCCGATTCTCTGAAGAAGGTCTACAACGCGAAGTCGGTCGTTGTTGTACCTGGCAGCGGGACGTTCGGCATGGAAGCCGTCGCCCGGCAGTTCGCAACGAACAGGAAGTGCCTGGTCATCCGGAATGGCTGGTTCAGTTTCCGCTGGACGCAGATTTTCGACATGGGCGGCATTCCGTCTGAATCGATCGTGCTGAAGGCGCGCCCGGTCGAAGAAGGGAGACAGGCTGCCTATGCACCGCCACCTATCGAAGACGTGGTCGCCGCAATCAGGGAACACAAGCCGGATCTGGTCTTTGCGCCGCATGTCGAAACCGCATCCGGGATCATGCTGCCGGACGCTTATTTGCGCGCGGTGGCCGACGCTGCGCATGCCGTCGACGGCATGTTCGTACTGGATTGCATTGCCTCCGGTACGGTCTGGGTCGACATGAAGGCGAGCGACGTTGACGTCCTGATCAGCGCACCGCAAAAGGGATGGAGCGCGTCGCCGTGCTGCGGTCTGGTCATGCTGAGCGAGCTTGCCCGCGAAAGAATCAACGGGACGACGAGTACCAGTTTCGCGTGTGATCTTCGCAAATGGCTGCAGATCATGGAAGCCTACGAGAACGGTGGGTTCGCGTATCACGCGACGATGCCTACGGACGGTCTCGCTACGTTGCGTGACGTTATGAAGGAGACCGAGGCATACGGCTTCGATAAAGTGAGAGCGGAGCAGCTTGAGCTTGGGAAGCGTGTTCGGTCACTTCTTGCGGATAAGGGGTTTAGAAGCGTGGCGGCTGAAGGGTTTGAGGCACCGGGCGTTGTCGTCAGCTACACCGACGATGATGGAATTCGATCGGGTAAGAAGTTTGCCGATGCGGGTTTGCAGATTGCGGCTGGCGTTCCGCTTCAATGCGACGAGCCTGAGGATTTTAAGACCTTCCGCATTGGATTGTTTGGGTTGGACAAGCTGCATGACGTCGAAGCTGCGGTAGCGAGGCTTGCGAAGGCGTTGGATAGTATTGTTTAAAGCGATTTTTCTTTTTTGCGGCGTACGTGCGTATCGCTCGTCATCGCAACCACGTCGGCAGGAGGAACTGCGAAGCTTGGTGGTGATCCTAATACGCATTGTTCGGCCAATGCCGACATTGAAACGTGCTAGATCCGGCGCGAGCAAGGTGTCCCGTTGCTCACGCCGGTGGCATCAAGCAACTGGACGCCCGCTATTTGAATCGATGAACTGGCACTCCCAACCCACTGCGGCTCGTGATCGCATTAAGCGACGAATGTCGCGTTCCGCGGGCTCTGCCGCGTTGATCCAACGCCCTGCCACCAGCGCCTTTCTACGGGGAGCGACGCTCCTCGAAAACATCTTGCGCACTACTTGGATTTCGACGCGCCGCGGCCACCCAGTCTTCCGCGAATTCGACGCATGAGCGCCTGCTGCAATTGCTGTGCGAATCCGCTTGTTGCTCGCTGACGTGAACGCCGGACTTTACGAGCGACCTCGATCAGCACGCCCCCTCGTATCAGCCATTGCCGACGGCGTTGTGAAGCTGCCTCGGCAGGACGCTGCAGCCAGCTGAATTCCCGTGGTACATGCTCTACAACGCCGGGCGCAGCGAAGACGACGATGTAGGCAAGACGTGCACTAGTCGTCTGGTTTGGACCAGCGCCGTGCAGCGTGCGTCCGCTATGAATCACGATTCCGCCAGCCTCGACAGGGCAGTAGTTCACGTCGTCTGGATTGAATGCGTCGATGCATTCGAGCCCATGAACCCGCTCGTCTCCTTGATAGGGGCGATGTGTCAGGACTTCGCCCAGATGCGAGCCCGCCACGTAACGCATGCACCCGTTCTCGAGCGTTGCCGCCGAGGTTGCCATCCACACCGCGATCTGCCGGCGCCCCTGCTCCGGGCCCGACTGATATGCCTCGTCCTGATGCCACGGCGTTTGTGCGCCATGCAGTGCGGGCTTGAGAATGGCATGGTCGAAGGCAAACTCGGCTTCGGGTCCAAGGATGGCGCG